>JANOCH010000664.1:0-12787 GCA_031412015.1 Chitinophagaceae bacterium | reverse complement strand
CTTCAAGAAAACCAAGCAGCTGGGAAATATCAATTATTTTGAGGGGAACAAAAAAACCGTCGGGCGTTATTCCTTGCCCGTGGAAATGACGAAATAGTCAACGTTATTTGACCCTTGCCTTGTTCAGCCGTGTGTCACCGTTTTAAAACTGACAGAAGAATTTTCTAAAGTATATATCGCTTGCCGGTTATTAATCCTCGAAGGGACATTATTTTCTGTTCGGGTGAATATGTGATTTTTAATACGGGGGACCGGGTTTTCCATCTTCGCATGGAGTACTGGCAATACAGCGAAAAAACAACAAGGGCAATGGATTTCCAATACTCCATTAACAAATGATGAATATGAAAGGATGGCTGAGACGCATCCATCATCAATGTAGTGATAAGCATTCCCAAAAATACCTGGATGAATATTGCTTTCGAACTAACAGAAGAAATACAGAACAAAACATTTTCCGAAATATTTTGCTCAGAGTAGTTTCAAATAAAACCAAGACTTGCTAAGAACTATCAGAAGATGCGGTTTAAATGATGGCGATGCAGGGAAACGTACCAATCTAGATGATGCATTGTCAATCTACCTTTCCGAAAAACTTCAGTGATTACTATCAAATTACTCCCCCTTAGCATAGACTGGAATTACCATTGCAGCAACTACCATTCACCGATAAGTTCCAAAATTTTTTGAATCTGCTCTAATTATGAGTTTTAAATGCAGGCCGTTTATTCATGCTTTTAATAATTTTTATACAAATACCTTACACCTTGGTTCAAAGCTGTAGCGATTGCGGAAGTATGTGTTTCATTCTCCAAAACATGATCATCCAATTCGAGACCTGCGTAGTGGTGTGCCCGCATATTATTCACCAGTTCTTTCATAAGCGGTTGCATGCCGTTCTCTTCCCTATCCCCGACTGTTATAAATACGCGGGCATTCATCCATCGGTTACCGTTATTGTAATAGTTAAGTTCCTCCTGCAGCATCTCGTTCTTATCCCAAGGAATAGATACACTACTTAATAAATACCTATGGAATATGGATGGTTCATGAAACAATACATATGCTCCAAACAATGCGCCGAACGAATGACCAACTATTGCCCTGTCTCCTGATGTGTGATACTGTCCTTCTATAAACGGAAGTATATCCTTTTTTAATGTCTGAAGAAATGACGCGGCACCACCCGAGATGATCGGCATCCTCAATTCCTTTGTTAACATGTTATCAAAGGCAGTATCACGGGTAGGTGTATAGTCGAGTGTGCGGTTGGGCATACTTTCCAGTACGGTATTGATAGGGTAGCCAATACCAACGATGATCATCTCGGGCACTTCTTCTCCGGAAAGATAAAAGCGCTGCATGGATTGGAGCAACGTGAAGAAAAGGTTGCCATCGAGAAGGTAAAGCACGGGGTAACGAGTGGTATCTTTTGCCGAATACGAATTAGGCAACGAAACAAAAAGTTTATAGTGTTGTCCGTTTACTGTAGAATGGAAATCGCATACCGTTGCATCTGGCAACACGACATTTTTACTTTTCTGGGCGAATACAGCAGCCGAAAAAAGGCTATAAATGATGCTGAAAAAGAAAACTCGTTTCACGAAAATTATGTGTTTCATTTCAAAATATTTTTGAATATATTATAATTTAAAAACGCCAGTAACGAGAAAATCACCCGGTGTAAAATCTTTTTGTTGTGTGAAATGTGCGGTATTGTTGCCGGCGCCAACAACGAAATACGTTTGCCCCTGCCTCGTAGTGCCATATTCAACATCGTTATAAACTGCATCGCCATTTGGATATAGTTCGGCGGCACTGAGCTCACTTTTTAGCACACCATTGTGGTAATTTCTACCGCTCACGTAATGGATGACTATGTTTGTAATATTGTCACCAAGGGTGGTGATCTCTTAAGTACAGTTCATTCTGATTTCGTCGGTTACCTGGCTCCCGGAATAATTGGTTATCCGGGAGAGATAAGCGGCTGTGCCGGTACCGTTTTGATTGATGTGATAAATAACACCCTGGGAAACTGCGTCTACATAGTGACCGTATTGATCAACGTATCCGCCGGTAGTGGTTACATACGCGAACAGACCTACAATGGGGTCGGGAACATCTTTTCCTGCCGCATTACCAAAGTCTGCTTTTTTACCTGGGGCATCCTCTTTTTTAAACGACCCAAAACCAATCATGCCTACCGTGACAAATACTACAAGCATCGTGTTACTGAAAAATTTTTGGGGTTGCATAAAAATTTTCTTTTTGTTAAAAAGTTTATTGATGACGCAAACCTATTCCGAACATGGGGAAAAGGCAATCAGGTCCTGAATGAAGCAGCAAAAACAATGATCAAAACGTCCTATATTGAATCATGAAACTGCTGCTGAGCAAAGCCTTGCCTTGATTGGAATGGGTAGAAGCATGAGGTGATCGATCCATGCTATTGATCCGCTGTTTCATGTTGTATTTAAGCAACTTCACCCAACCTGGTTAGGTGGCCTCAGTATTTTTTATTTAATTGCACAATCAGATAAAGATTCTTTTAAGCCGAAATAAGTTTACCCGAAGGCTACAAAACCTAACAATTCATTCAATACGCTGGCTGGCACGATGAAGCATACCAACGATAATTGGATCACGATAATTGGGCTTGGCATCCTGCTCCTTGAACAATTTGTTACCGGGGAAGGGTTGATGATTCCTGGAACTAAACAGGAGTTGATCATCATGAGTATCCATATTATTACGATCGTTGTAATATGGATGACCAATTTAGCATTAATAAAAAATACAAGAAAGAAATACCCGGGCATCCGCCAATCAGGCATGCGGTTTTTATACACTAGCATCATCTGCCTTGCAGTCTCCTATATATTGAACTTTATTTCAATCCTCATTTTCAAATACTTCATACCCGACAACCAGCGTGACCTCTCTTTCTTATCAATGGTAAAATACCTTGGCGGCGTAGCCATCATCTTATGGATGATCTGCGGCATGTATGAAGCAGGCTATTTTCAGTCTTTACTAAGGGCAGCCCAGAAGGAAAAAAATAACTTGCTGAATCTGCAGATGCAGCAGCAACTAAATAACCTGAAAGACAAAGTGAATCCGCATTTTCTATTTAATAGTCTAAACACGATCAGTGCCCTAATCTATTCAAATCCTGAAAAGGCAGAGCAGTTTGTCGAAGAGCTCTCCACGGTTTACAGATACCTTTTACAAAATGAGGACGATAATCTTTGCACGCTGGAAAAAGAGATAAAATTTATCCGCACTTACTTTGTCTTATTGGGTATCCGGTTCAGCGAAGGATTGAAATATGCTGTTGAAGTTGCCGATGATCTGTTGCAACACAAGCTACCCAGGCACAGTTTGCAGATACTCGTTGACAATGCCATTCATTACAATATTATTTCCCGAGAGAAGCCGCTCTCTATTTATATCTATACCGAAAATGAAAAACTATTTATAAATAACAATCTGCAACGCAAGTACCAGTTAGTGCCTTCAGAAAGATCTGGACTTAATCACATCATTTCTAATTTTTCATTTGCAGGCAGAACGGATATAACCATAAAAGAAACGGGACAGGAATTTATTGTTGCTATCCCATTACTCCCGCCCGGAGAGGCAGGAATTAGTTTAGTTCAAAGCTCCACCATTACACATGTTGATCAATAAACCATACGATATTATTACGAGGATAGCTGCGGTGGTGCTTACCTATTTAACAAGTATGGGAGCGTATAGTTATTTTGATGCATTTTATGTAACTACCGATCACCCGTTGTATGCAATGTTATCCATCCTGTTGTTTTGGGAACTACATCGGATATGCTTTTTGAAAGCATATAAATACTTACTGCCGGAAGCAACTATGGGCGCACGAATCGCTGTGGTTTTCACCATCAGCTACACACTTTGTTTTATCCTGCGCTTTTATAATTTTTATACGGAGGCATGGTTGTATCATCTTCCCTACCCCAATCTGAATTCGTTCCTGATCGGGAACGCATTTATCTGCCTGATGGCTATCTGGCCCTTTATTGCAACCTTTGAAATACTTTATGTCAACCGCGTTGTACTGCAAGTGGAAGAAGAAAAAGAACAACTGATGCAGGCAAACATGCAACGCCAATACGACTCTTTGCGTGAACAGGTAAACCCACATTTTCTCTTTAACAACTTAAATTCGCTGTCAACGCTTATCAGCAAAGATGCCGAAAAGGCGGAGGAATTTGTGGAGCAGATGAGTAGCGTTTACAGGTACCTGTTAACTAACAACAATGAAAATACAACCTTGCTTTCCGAAGAACTGAAATTCATTGACAGCTACAACCACCTGTTGAAGACCCGCTTTGCAAAAGGTTATGATCCCGAAATCAACATTCCCGAAAACCTGGCGCAACTGAAAATACCGCCCATGACCCTGCAACTGCTGGTTGAAAACGCGATAAAGCACAACGCCGTTTCTGCTGAGCATCCCCTGCGGCTAAGGATCTATACTGAAAATGAAAAGCTGATCGTACAAAACAATTTGCAACCAAAACTTACCGCTATCCACTCTGCCGGAGTTGGTCTTGCTAACATCATTGCCAAATACTCTTTATTGAACCAACCACCTGTGCAGGTAACCAAAACAGCAACCGATTTTACCGTTGTGTTGCCATTGATCAAATGAAATAAACATTGTTATGAAAATAATGATAATAGAAGATGAAGAACTGGGCGTTGAGCGTTTAATAAAGCACCTGAATTCGATCGATCCTACCATAGAGATCGTCGCTATTACCGGTAGCATACAATCTTCCGTGCAGTTGTTACAAACAACCACGCAGCCGGATGTTATCCTGATGGATATTGAATTAAGTGACGGACAAAGCTTTGATATTTTCAACCAGGTGCAAGTAAAAAGCACGGTCATCTTCACTACCTCCTACGACCAGTATGCACTTAAAGCATTCAAAGTGAACAGCATTGATTACCTGTTAAAACCGGTGAAGAAAGAAGACCTGAAAAACAGTCTGGATAAATATAACCAATGGAAAGAACAGTTCGGTACGCTGCCTTCGTACAGTATTGATAAATTAGTGAATGAATTGAAGACGCAGAACAACAAAACTTTTCGCACCCGGTTTCTGGTCAAGCTGGGACAGCGCCTCGTGTCAGTGGAGACAAGCGAGATCGCCTACTTCTTTGCTGAAGGCAGGCTTTGCTATTTCCGGACCTGGGACAAGCAAAAATTTGTAGTTGATTATAACATGGATGAATTGCAGGCGATGCTAAATCCACCGGAGTTTTATCGTGCGAACAGGGCATTTATTGTTTGCATCAAATCCATCAGCCAGATCCACAATTATTTTAATGGTAAACTAAAGTTGGAGTTAAAACCCTTTACAGATAAAGAATTACTGGTAAGTAAAGAGAAAGCGACGGAATTCAAGGAATGGATGGGTAAATAAACCATTGCGTTTTTTGTTAAGACTCTTTTTATTTTTTGAACCCTCTAATAGCTATATTTCATTTCACAAAAAATGCAAAACTCTGTTCGTCAATAATGTGCAGAATTTTGCATTTGTTTGCTTTATAAGCTGGCGGAGAGAGAGGGATTCGAACCCCCGGAAGCTTTCACTTCAACGGTTTTCAAGACCGCCGCATTCGACCGCTCTGCCATCTCTCCGGCGCAAATGTAAGTGTGCCGGCTAAAACGACAAAATCGATTTTAGGCATTGGGGAATAAATATCACTCTCCTTTTAAAGAGTGGTTGAAATCCCAGGTATTGCGGGGAAAATTCAACTGGTATTTGAAATAATAATAATTGGTGGCGGGAAGATCCTGGTAAAAACGACCGCAAACGTATATTTTAACCGATCTTACTTTTTGTAGTCTTTTTATCCTTTTTTTTATCCTGTGTTTCATTAACGATAACCTGGCTTTGCATCACTATTTTCCTTTCCATGTTATGGCCGACATTTTTTTTATTGATGAGCTGTATCAGCATATCCGTAGCTTTTTCCGCCTGCTCATAAGGAAATTGCTCCACGGATGCCAGGGGTGGTTCATCCAGGTAACTCGTCATCGGGAGATTGGCATAGCTAACAAAGAAAATATCCTTGTTGATTTTTAATCCCTGGCTCCTGCAATATTTGATGGCGTCCAGTACGATATAATCATTAAATGCGATCACAGCCGTAGGTGGTTTCTTCAATTGCAGCAACTGCTTCATCGCCTCCAGTGTTTTTTCTTTATCCAGGTTTGTCTGTACGATATACCCTTTATCCAAGGCAATCTTATTCTTTTTCAATCCTTCGAGATAACCGTTCAATCTTTCCTGCGACGGGAGCATCGTTTCAGGTCCCTTTATAAATCCAATATGCTTGTGTCCACGGCCCACCAGCCAGTCAACCAGTTGAACCGAACTTTTTTTTAAATTACACGATACCGTATAAGCTTCAGGCAAATCAGGTACCCGGTCAAAGAAAACGACGGGTATCGAATAAGCTTTCAATTGTTCAAAGTGTTCGTAGGAATCTGTGTTCTTAGACAGGGATACGAGCAATCCATCGACACGGTGTCGCCGCATGGTATCGACGATTTTTTTTTCCCTTTCTATATCGTCATGAGACTGGCCTATTAACACCGTATAGTTGTTCTGACTGGCCATATCCTCTACTCCGTTGATAGCCGTAGAAAAAAATTCTTCTCCCAGGTTAGGAACTATCAGACCGATGGTAAATGTTTTACCCTGTTTAAAAGATATCGCCGCCTGGTTAGGTTCGTAGTTGAGTTCTTCGGCGAGCTTTTGTATCTGTGTTTTAGTACGAAGCCCGATGCTGGGATGATTATGCAAAGCCCTTGATACTGTCGAAACCGAAACATTCAATCGCTTTGCTATCTCTTTTATCGTAGCTGGTTTCTGGTTCATATAGAATAAAGAAGTTGATGTAGGATACGGATGACAAAGCTTGTCCCGCCAAAGCGGGAGACTTGAAGGATAAACACGGATTTTTTATCCGCCGCGGCGGATAAACAGGCACTCTTTCGTGTTCTAAAAATACTATTCATTCCATTTTTTCAATTATTACAATGCGTTTGCGCTGTAGTTTTCACCACCCGATAGCTATCGGGTCACTATTCACCATTAACACTTTCATCCTTCACCATTTCCTGTTTACCTGCTGTCATATATTTTTTACTTTGCTCAATGGCATCCATTAATTGAGCCAGTATATCTTCCGAACGGGCATCATAATCGATCGTCAACGGTTCCTTAAATTGTACCGATAAGATCGTTCCCCTCTTCCTGAGCTTTAACCCTGTTTTATTAAAAGCCCTCCAGAATCCATTAATGACGACCGGGATCACGATCGGCTTAGTTTGTTTGATGATAAGCACGGTGCCTTTTCTTCCCGGTGCAAAAGGCTTGGTGGTTCCCTGCGGAAAAGTGATCACCCAATTTTTTTCCAATGCCCTCGTGATCTTTCTGGTATCCGAAGGATCCAATCCTTTGCGGGTCTCTTTAGCTTCGGCATTCCATGTCCTTTTCACGGTTAACGCACCAGCCAATGTAAAAAGGCGGCTGATCCAGCTTCCATTCATCGTTTGTTCCGCTGCTACATAATTCACCCTCGTAAAGGGATTCAACAGGTAGTACGGCATACCCAGCTTATTCGCTTTACCCCATTTCACCGCACAGAAAATATGCAGGAAGGTAATGACATCGGCGAAATAGGTTTGATGATTACTGACAAACAAAACGTTTTCTCTTGGCAGATCTTTAATATGCTCTGTTCCGGATATTTTTAATTTATTGATAATAGCCAGGCCCGGGTATGAGAACAGCCCTACTATCGCATATACAATTTTACGGACAAGCTTGAAGTTTTTTAATCTCTCCGTCAGCGAACTCATGGCAATCTTTTAAGCTACTAAAATTAATGCTATGAAATTAAGCATTTGAACGTTATTAACTTTACAGGGATTAAAACAAAAAAGGCTGCCCACTTTTTGTGAACAGCCTTATTATTAAAGCTTTTAAATCTTATTCAGCTTTTGCATCATCGCCAGCGGCGGCTTCGCCACCTTCCATTTTCTTCTTCAAGTCGGCCAATACACCGAGATCACCCAAAGTAGCTTTCTCTACCTTACCCTGGATGTTCTTAACGGCTTTCTTGGTTTTATCCGCTTCTACCCTTGCTTCTTTCTTCGCAGCTTCTTTCTCTTCTATTTGTCCCTGCTCCCAGATACGGCTATGTGAAAGAACGATGCGTTTTTCGTTGCGGTCAAATTCTATCACCATAAACTGGGCTGTTTCATCAGCACCAATGCTCTTGCCATCTTCCCTTGTCAGGTGACGGTTAGGACCAAAACCTTCAAGACCATAAGGCAACTGAACTACAGCACCCTTGTCATCACGACGGATAACGGTTCCTTCATGAATACTGCCGATAGCAAATGTATCCTGCAGTGTATTCCAGGGATCTTCTTCCAGTTGTTTATGTCCTAATTGCAATTTGCGGTTCTCTTTGTCAATACCCATGATCACCACATCAATGTTAGTCCCAACTTTGGTGTATTCACTTGGGTGATTGAAACGCTTTAACCAGCTCAGGTCGCTGATATGGATCATACCACCGATACCAGGCGCCAATTCTACAAACACACCATAGTTGGTGATGTTTTTTACCAGGCCGGTATGCCGGCTTTTCTCCGCGAACCTTGTTTCAATATCGTTCCAGGGATCAGCAGAAAGTTGCTTGATAGACAAGCTCATCTTTCGGCTTGCTTTATCCAATGTAACGATCTTGGCCTCATGCTCATCACCCAGTTTGAAGAATTCCTTCGCATTGATCGGTGTATTTGCCCAGGTGATCTCACTTACGTGAACCAGGCCTTCAACACCCGGCATGATCTCGAGGAATGCGCCATAATCTTCGATGTTCACTACTCTGCCTTTTACGATATTGCCTTCAGAAATATTTTCGGCCAATACATCCCATGGATGCGGAGTCAGTTGTTTCAGGCCAAGGCTGATACGTTTTTTCTCATCATCGAAATCAAGAACCACCACATTGATCTTCTGATCCATTTTCAATACTTCACCAGGATGCGTGATACGACCCCATGAAATATCGGTGATGTATAACAATCCATCCAATCCTCCAAGATCCATAAAGGCTCCGAAGTCAGTGATGTTTTTAACGGTTCCTTCCAATACCTGTCCTTTCTCCAGCTTGCTGATGATCTCGGCACGTTGCGCTTCGATATCGCTTTCGATAAGTGCTTTGTGAGACACTACGGCATTCTTAATGGTCTCGTTGATCTTAACCACTTTGAATTCCATGGTCTTTCCTACAAACTGATCGTAATCTGTTACAGGCTTCACATCAATTTGTGAACCCGGTAAGAATGTTTCCATTCCGAAAACATCTACGATCAAACCACCTTTAGTCTTAGAAGTAACGGTACCGGTAATAACTTCGCCGGTTTTATGCACTTCCATGATCCTTTCCCATGCACGGGTAATGCGTGCCTGGCGACGGCTCAGATTCAGGTGACCGTTACGGTCTTCTTTATCTACCACCATCACTTCCACTTCATCGCCGATCTTCAGGTTCGGCTGATCACGGAATTCATTCAGGGAAATAAGACCATCGCTTTTAAAACCAATGTTGAGTACAACATCTGTTTTGGTTAAACCAACCACGAGGCCTTTCATCAATTCACCATCATTCAATTGAACAAAAGTGTTGTCATACACTTTGTCATACTTTTCTTTTTCTTCTTTAGTGTAAGAAGTAACATTACGTTTGTCAACGCTCCAGTCAAAATCGTCGTGAGCGGTTTGCACGGGTAGATTTGGTATCGCTGTAGCTACTTCCGGTCCGGCTTCAACCGTATCAGCAGCAGTCTCCTGTGCATCAGCGTTTAATTGTTTTCTAATGATGTTTTCAAACATGATAAAATATTCCCGAAGGGTTTAAAAAAATCGGGGCAGCAAAGATAAGGTGAATAGCCCGGAAAAAAGCCGTTGAAAGCCAGAGTTTTTTGATTGGGGGGACGGCTATAACGCCTTGATTTAGATTTCGTTGCGTCGCACTCGTCGGGGTTCGGTTCCCTGATCATCAGTCAAACTTCCTATATTCACCAAAATTAGCGTCATTGCTCTACGGTTTTCTCAAGATAATTGTTCGCCTGGCCATGAAGATCTTTTGCAGGAGGATCGTCGTCAATAAGCCCGCCATGTTAAAAAAGCAAGGGCCTCTGCTGCTCGCTTCCAATCATCCCAACTCTTTTCTGGATGCAATCATACTGGATATACTTTTTGAACAACCGATCTGGTCATTGGCAAGAGGTGATGTATTCAAAAACAAATTCATTAGCAGGATCCTTACGTCGCTAAAAATGTTCCCGGTTTACAGGGTAAGTGAAGGAGTTGAAAATCTCAATATCAATTATGCAACATTTGAAAATTGCAAAATGCTTTTTCGCAAAAAAGGTCTTGTGCTGATATTCTCCGAAGGTAAATGCATCAATGAATGGCATTTGCGACCTTTAAAAAAAGGAACAGCAAGATTAGCGATCAACAGCTGGGCAGAGAATATTCCGCTGGAAGTTTTACCCGTGGGTATCAACTATAGCTCCTTTCGTCGTTTTGGCAAAAACGTTATTATCAATTTCGGTGATATCATCGTCAAAGAAGATATTCCCCGGAATTCATCTGAAGGCACCAGGTACCAGGCATTCAACAATAAATTGCAACAACAACTGAACGGGCTGGTGTATGAAATAAATAAACAGGACAGGGAAAAGAAACAAACTCTATTGGAAAAAAAACCTGGCCGTTTATCAAGGGTCATTTTTGCTTTGCCGGCCTTTATGGGATGGCTGACTCATTTACCGCTGTATTTACCGGTACAAAAAATTACTTATAAAAAAACGGCGCATAATGATCACTTTGATTCCATCATGGCGGCTGTGTTGCTTTTCACCTATCCTTTTTACCTTCTATTGCTCTCATTAATTACTTATTATTTTACGGGTTCATCTTTCAGCTTTCTTCTATTGATTTTTTTACCGCTTACCGCCTGGTGTTATGTGCAGGTAAAATCGCAATTAGATAAATAATGAAATCATAGGGAAAGGTTAATAAAATCCCACTAACACGCCAAACTAATCAGAAACATCGATGTACAACTTCGCACTTGCAGAAATCCAACGAATTTAGAATTTAAAAGCCTATCTTACAGGCCCTAACGGTCTGATATGCTCATTGGTAAAAACCTGATATTAGCTACAAAACCCTTCGCAAAAGAAATTAGAATCAAGAGCTGGTTCCATACTATTTCTACACTATCCCTATTGATTTTGGCACTCTGCGGAGCTTTGTTTTTTCCGATTATGTCATTAAAGCTCGCAGCCAGTATCGTTGCCGGTTTGTTATTAATACGGATGTTCATCATTTATCACGATCACCAGCACCATACGATCTTAACCAAATCCACCGTCGCCGAAGTCATCATGACGATATTCGGAATGTATATGCTTTCTCCCACGAGCATCTGGAAAAGATCACATGATCATCACCACAACCATAATTCAAAACTGTTTAGTGCCAGTATAGGTTCTTATCCAATCGTTACCACGAAGAAATATTTGGATATGACACCTGTACAAAAGTTTACCTATCTCGCTATTCGTCACCCAATAACGATAGCACTCGGATATTTTTCGATGTTTATCGTAGGTATGTGTTTGCGATCATTCATCAGTAACCCCCGTAAACATTACGATTCCATCATAGCCCTGGTATTACATTTTACAGCAGCTGTGTTGTTATTTGTTTTTATCGGATGGCATGCCTGGTTCTTTGTGTTCTTTCTTCCTTTTTTAATTGCATTTGGAATAGGCGCCTACTTATTTTATGCGCAACACAATTTTCCCGGTGTGGAGTTTTATGAAAATAAGAATTGGGTCTATGAAAAAGCGGCCCTGGAATCATCCAGTTTTATGAAAATGAATTCTGTGATGGCATGGTTCACCGGGAATATCGGCTATCATCACATCCATCATCTGAATTCAAAGATCCCTTTTTACAGGTTGCCGGAGGTAATGAATCATTTTACCGAATTGCAGAACTGCAAAACCACTTCGTTAGCACCCAAAGATATCCATGCCTGTTTCAAATTAAAAGTATGGGACCAGGAAAGCAACCAGATGATCGGGGTCAAAGGACTTTAATACTGCGCTGGTTTACAATTTTACATTTCTTAACTTCAATGATCTGTCTGTAGCTGATTGCTTCAGAAACAAACAATAAAATAATTACCATGCAATTTACCGCTGCACAAATAGCCGGCCTGCTCAATGGTCAAATAGAAGGAGATGCAAACGCTACCGTTACTAAACTGGCTAAAATTGAGGAAGGTGTTCCAGGTTCTATTTCATTCCTGGCCAACCCGCTTTATACGCAATACCTCTATACGTCACAAGCTTCCATCATTATCATTAATAATGATTTTGTTTTAACAGCGCCTGTTACCGCTACATTGATACGGGTGGAAAAAGCGGAGAATGCCTTTGCTCAATTACTGGAAATGTACAACCAGGTAAAGCTGAACAAAACAGGGATCTCCAAGCAAGCATGCGTTGAAGAATCTGCCACCTTAGGCACCAACGTGTATGTGGGTGCTTTAGCGTTCATCGGTGAGAACGTGACCATAGGGAACAATGTGAAGATCTACCCGCAAGTATATGTAGGTGATAACAGCGTTATTG
>JANOCH010000663.1:0-3914 GCA_031412015.1 Chitinophagaceae bacterium | reverse complement strand
CGCTGAAGGTATTTAGCCACCATCTGGTTTCGCTTGCTAAAACGGCTGCTACCACTACCGTGAGAAAAAATGATCATTGCCGTTGCCTTCGATGGTATGACCACTTCACCTTTCAGGATTATCTTACCTACCGGTATACTCACTTCTTTATGGAAACGCAAATCCATTGTTTGTTTTTTATCCGGGTAATACAATAGGTGATTGGGCCCTGGCATTTATTTCATGTTCAGCCATTGCTTTAACCGGTCATCAATTTTTTTTACTTTCACTTACGCTTCATTCCTGCCGCTTGTTTTTCCATGCCCGGCGCATGGGCAAATGCGGCAGCAGTATCATAAGTATTTATTTCAAAAAACGATCGATAGCCCCAACTATCCTTAACTTCAGCGTCCTTGCAACTCAATACTTTTATTTTCCACACAATCTTGTTCCCACCTCAACTTAGGCTCAGTATCACGATAAAAGACGAACCATTCCCGATGTCGCTTCGCACATTTATATTCCCTTTATGATTTAAGATAATATTCCGGGTATTGGTGAGGCCGAGACCATTGCCTTTAATTTTCCTCGTAAAATATGGTTCAAAAAGTTTTTGAAGTGTTTCCTGGTCCATACCAGTTCCATTATCATTAAATTCTACCAGGCATTTATTTCCTTTCTTACTGGTTTTTATTTCCAATACTCCTGAATCCTTTTTCATAGCCTCGATAGCGTTCACGATGATATTCAAAAAGGCCAGTCTTATCTTGTCTTTATCCAGCATTATCTCGCAGATATTATCCTCATAATGCTTCTCAACTTTTATGTGATTGAGCTCTATGCGATCATGGGCCAGTTCAAGGGCTTCGTCCAGCACGTCGTGAATATTTGCAGGACTGAATTCCAGTTGTTCAAACCGGGTAGAATTGAGCAGGTCTGAAACAAGTTGATTGATCCGGTTTACATTCCGACCGATCATATCCAGCAACAAATTTCCCTCATCACTTCGGCCGGATATTTCCTTCAATTGCTCCGATGCAAGAGAAATATTTGTAAGGGGGTTTCTTACTTCATGGGCAATGGTCCGGGCTAACCGGCCGGTGGCCGCAAATTGTTCGACACTTCTGAGTTCTTCATTAGCCCCTTCAATAAACGCCTGCATCACGCGACTGGAAACATTTAGTGAACTGATCTTTTCTTCGTCAAACAAAGCTTGCATCTTTTCCATCTGCTGTTGTACAAAATCAAGGTACTTCTGAAATTTGAGTTTTACGGAACTGGCCACATCAATCCACGCAGGTAAGCTATTTTTTATCTGTATTTCGGAGCCGATAAACTTGCTGGCGTCAGAATCCAATTGGTTATGCAGTGTGGTAATACCTCCCATCATAATTCGCTTTTATTATTCCAAATCTACGCTTCCTTATACCCGTTATAAGTGACCGCTATCACAAAAAGGATTGACAGTCCTCATTAAATTACTGTCATCAACCAATCCCCAGCACAACTGACAATAATCATTGACAGGGTTGATGAATAACATTTTAACAGCCCGCAAAAAGCTTTTGCTTTGCGTGATAGTTTAGTGCCGGAAGATTCCTGGTAACACCGATAGACTCACGCAGCAAATAAAAACTTATGCGCCGCTATTTTACTAAAGAAGTTTCATTGAACGAACATGAAGCCGTGAACTTTATCAAACAATGGACTTATCCCCTCGATAGTAAAGCAGATTTGCAGCCCTTGTTTGATCGCATTGGTGATGCAAGGATCGTTATGCTGGGCGAAGCAAGTCATGGCACTCATGATTATTACACATGGCGCAGCCATATCACCAAACGATTGATCGAAGAGAAAGGGTTCAACTTTATAGCGGTAGAAGGAGACTGGCCCGATTGCTACCGGCTCAACCGTTTTGTAAAGGGTTATGATACCAGTGCGAAAGGATCGTTCCAGGTCTTACACGCATTTGATCGCTGGCCCACCTGGATGTGGGCCAATTGGGAAATAGTGGCACTGGCAGACTGGCTGCAAAAACATAATACAGGGTTACCAGCTAATAAAAAAGCCGGGTTTTACGGACTGGATGTATACAGCCTTTGGGAGAGCATGGAAAGCATTATGCAGTATTTAAAAAAAACAGATATTGCTGCATTAAAAGTTGCCGAAGAAGCTTTTCGTTGTTTTGAGCCGTACCGTAAAGGTGAAGGCAGTTCTTATGCCAGGGCGTCGCAGTTTGTTCCCGAATTATGCGAAAATGAAGTAGTGAACCTGCTGAACGAAATACAGCAAAAATTGCCGCAATACAATACGGACTATGAAAATGTTTTTAGCGCCGAACAAAACGCGTTAGTAACAGTGAATGCTGAAAAGTATTACCGTGCCATGGTCCATGGCGGACCGCATAGCTGGAATGTGCGTGACAGGCATATGGCGAATACACTGGATCGTTTATTAAAATTTCACGGCGAAAATTCAAAAGTGATAGTATGGGAGCATAATACGCATATAGGTGATGCAAGAGCTACCGATATGGCGGATGAAGGTATGTTTAACATCGGCGAACTGGCCAGGATGCAGCATAATGATAAGGGTGTAGTGCTGGTGGGATTTGGTTCTTACAAAGGAACAGTAATGGCCGGACATAGCTGGGGCGCTAAAATGCAGGCGATGCAGATGCCTGAGGCCAGGAAAGGAAGCTGGGAATATCTACTGCACAGTGCCGGTAAAGAAAACAGGCTATTGATACTGGATGATTTTACACACAATGACATGTTCATGGAAAATCATATTGGTCACCGGGCCATTGGCGTGGTATACAATCCCCAATACGAACAATATGGAAATTATGTTCCCTCTATTTTACCCTTACGCTATGATGCATTTATCTATTTGGATGAAACGAGGGCATTATACCCACTGCATATAGAACCCGATGGCCGGCAAATGCCCGAGACATACCCTTTTGGAGTTTAAGAGAGAGCGTTAAAACAATACAACCCTTTATGGCAAAGAAAAAGAAAACAGCTAAACCATTTGAAATTCCAACTCCCGGAAAGCATCCGGAGATAGAACCTGTTGATCCGGAAGAGCCTATTGTTCCCGAAGAAGATCATGAAATAATTCCGGAAGAAGACCCTGATGAAACACCTCCTTATGAACCGCCTGTTCCTGGTGAAGGCCCTTAAATACACAAATAAGATGAATACAAGACTACTTACGGAAGCAACAAGAGCTGTAGACTACAAACAATTAAAAGTCAGTAGCGCGGCTTTCCAAAACGAAGGTTTGATCCCTGTCAAATATACCTGTGATGGCAGAAATATCAATCCTACTATCAACATTGAACACATTCCTAAAGAAACAAAATGCCTGGCATTGATCGTGGATGACAAGGACGCACCGGCGGGTAGCTGGGCGCATTGGTTGGCATGGAACATCCCCGTAACTCATCATATCAAAGAAAATGAGATTCACGGAAAAGAGGGTGTCAATGATTTTCAGCGAAAACATTATGATGGCCCCTGTCACTTGTCCGGCACTCATCGCTACTCTTTTAAAGTATATGCACTGGATACCCTTTTGAGTTTGCCAGCTAATACCAAAAAAGAGCAATTGGAAAAAGCGATGAGTGAATACATTATTGCATTTGGAGAACTAACCGGGTTGTATAACAGGATGAATTAAGAAAAATGAGATCCTTCCTGTTTATATTAATTTCCTTTACGGCTATTACAAGTACACTATCAGGATTGCTGATGATAAGTAACCCCGATGGCGGGATACTAAATTTATCCCCTGCCCTGCTGGAAGGAACGCCTTTCAACGATTTTCTTATCCCCGGGATATTACTAACAGCAGTTGTTGGCTTTGTGAACCTGCTTGCTGTATTTTATAATTTGCAACGGCATCCTGATCGTTACAATTGGGCCATT
>JANOCH010000662.1:0-2457 GCA_031412015.1 Chitinophagaceae bacterium | reverse complement strand
TCTTACTGCAGATGGATCATTGGCGCCACCACCCGTAGGATCTACCGTATTACCATTGGCTCCTCCCCAATCTCCATCGGCGTCGGTGCAACTATTCACAAGACTTCCGTTAACCATGGAATGCTGGGCAATCCTGCGAATACCATTTGGTAAAGCATCGGGAATAATGGTACCCCACCTGCTATTGACCCCGTTTACGCCGGAAGTCGCCTGCGCATACCATCCTACATATCCATTGGCAGCGGTATTGGACACCCCGTCACTTTCAACATAAGTACCTGAAATCGGACGACCAGTTCCACCGACGTTATCATATAATAAAATAAAGTTTTTGGGTATCCATGCCGTATTGGCCGTAGCGCTTCTCACACCCGTTCCCACTGACGCCGGCACAGGATCAAAATAATCATCCCATGCAAGCACCGTTACCGGTTGGGAAGCTGTTATGCGAATGGGATTGGTTCCCCCGGGTAAGTCAAGTACCAACCTGAAAAAAAGCTGTGCCCCGGCTGTAAAATCCGTTGCGATATTTGATTCACTTACAAACCAACCGGTATAGCTACCCGTTGCATCTGTTGTTAGTGTATCACGGTTAGCGGCAGATCCCAGGCTAGGAGCTGTGCTTCTCCTCCAGTTGTTGCCATCTTGTTCTACAAAGATAATTCCTCCCTGTTCAACGGATACAGCCGGATCAGCTGCCCATCGGTTGTAAAAAAAGTACATCGTATTGGGAGAAAGACCCGAAACGGTCATACGGCATACATAAGGAACTCTTTTTTCATCCGATGCTGTACTTGTACCATGTCCCTGCATATACTGTGGGTACAGAACCGGAGTTATCGTTTGCGAATAAGATGCAATTGATAACAATGTCAAAAAAATAAGTAATAGTTTTTTCATAACAGCGATTTAAGGGCAGGCAATAACATTCATGTTCACTCTAAATGCTATAAAGTGAATGATTGTCGCCTTTAGTTAATAAATTTTTGATGGAATCCGTTTTCGAGGGTAGGTGAAATACTTTGAAACAAATCTAAGTAAGTGAATGCGTCAACCCTGTTAATAAATTATAACCAAAAAATTAAATCTACTACCGATATAAATTTCGTTACCCGACATTATTAATAATTCCCAAAGTTTTTATCTGCAAATACGCGACTATCGTTCATTCTTTTTTTCTATATAATAAATGGAAGATCAGGTTATTAAAATAATAAACCAGGAATTCAACATCTAAAAATCTACTTATCAAAAAATTCATAAGCTGATGTAAAACTATCGATGTATGCGAGGAAATTATTTTTTCATGTTTAAACTAAATTTATCCTAAGGACATGAAGTGTTGTTGATTTATTCAGAATTAATTAATACAGCTTAAATTTTCGAATTTTCGGAGATGTGAACGGTTCAAAAGATTCTCTGCAAGGGAACTTATTTAAGATAGAACCTACTGAAAATACCGCTCCCATAATTAAACTTTATGCTTTTAAATATTTTTTCGCTCTCCGATTAAATTCTTTAATTCGGCTGATTTCTTATGAATGATCGTCTCTCGTTAAGAAGCTGGATTAATTTGCATTGATGCATATTAATGAGGTTAAACTTAACCTGAGATTTCTTATTAGTTGCTAGGCGTCGCCTGCAATGAGAGAATTCCATACAAGAACCCACGACAGGTTCGAATATTAACGTATATACTGCCAACTTTAAAATTTCAAAAAAGTAACGACTCGTATTGCGGCTCCTTATTGAATCATAAATCTCAGGCATCTCCCTTTTTAAAAACCGATGGTCGCTTTGTCGTATTTTCCGGAACAAATAATTTGGACTTCATCGCAGGGCTGCTTCAAATAATGCTGAGTTTTATTTACGGTACTGCTTTGTTTCCGCGTTTTCTATTTTAATCAGCTAAACTCGAAGGCATTAAAAAATTTAATTACTTTTACAGATAGCGCATAATAGCGTAAATACACACATTAGCGGCAAGTCGGCGAGAGTCAATTAGACAGAGAATAGTACATAAAGTATATTAAAAATTATAAAATGAATAGTACGAACAAAATTTCAACTATTGTATTTTCGGTCTATATTCTGCTAGCTTTCTATGTTTTTGGTGGAGGTATAGTAAATTCCTTGGTTGCTTACAGAACATGGCGTGCGGTAGGCGCAAATGAATTTCCTAAATTTCACCAAATTGATAGTTCGCTGATTATTCCGCTATTTGTTGTTTTCTTTTTCTTATCCTTCATCCCTCAGATATTATTATTTTGGTTTCGACCGTTGGCTATACCCAAGTGGCTAGTTGTATTGGCATTATTTTTTAATTTAATTACCCTTGTCTCTACTATAATTATTCAAATCCCTATTCAAGTTGAGCTTGATAAAAGATTTTCTTTAGACTTAATTGAACGGCTTATATCAACCGATTTCATATATAGAAGGATGCCAATGTTATTT
>JANOCH010000661.1:0-1717 GCA_031412015.1 Chitinophagaceae bacterium | reverse complement strand
GCTTTAGCCACCACATTTATGGTAATACCTGTTGTTGCCAGAATTTCAAAGATGATGGAGAAGAAGAAAGCTTTCCTGATCTGTCAGTCCATATCAATTTTCGGATACATTTTGCTTTGGTTTTTATTTATTCCAGGCAAGCCATATATGTTTTTATTTGCTTTGCCTTTCTTTTCTTTTGGTATAGGTAGTTTGTTTACACTGATGATGTCAATGACCGCTGATGTTTGCGATATGGATGAACTAAATTCCGGCAAAAGAAGGGAGGGGATTTTTGGGGCAATATACTGGTGGATGGTGAAATTTGGTTTTGCAATAGCGGGTTTATTAACAGGCGTTATCATGTCTGCGGTAGGCTTTGATACCAGCGCAGCAACACAAACTGAAGGAGCGGTTACCGGCTTGAGGTTGTTTTTCTCCGGCCTGCCTATTTTGGGCACAGTAGTAGCCATGTGGGTTATGTGGGACTATGATCTCACAGAGAAAAAGGCAAATGAGATTAAAAAGGAATTAGAGGCAAGAAAAAGTCCGGCAAAAAAACAATCATCTGGCTATATTTCCGGAAAACTAATTTCACTTAGTAAAAACGCTTTGAATACTAATATTGGCATTGACCTAAGTTCAAAAAGTGAAGCAGCAATCCGGCTACGGTTTTCAGAGATATTAAATAAAGGCATCCATGGCTTTTGCTTTAGCCCCTATGCCGAAGGACAGGATGTAGGCGATACGTTATCAGGGGCACAAATTGGCAGAAGACTGGACATAATAACTCCACACACACAATGGATCAGATCTTTCTCCTGTACCGGAGGGAATGAGCTGATACCGGAAATTGCCATCAAAAAGGGATTAAAAACTTTAGCAGGTGCCTGGATAAGTAATGACAAGGAAAGAAATGAAAAGGAAATCCAATCGCTGATCAGTTTGGCTAAGGCAGGCCTGGTAAATATTGCTGCTGTAGGAAATGAAGTGTTGCATCGGGGTGAAATTTCAGAACAAGATTTATTACAATACATCAAGAGGGTAAGACAAGCCTTGCCAGCCTCCATTCCTGTTGGATATGTTGATGCTTATTATCAGTTTCTTGACAGGCCTGCCCTGGTAGAGGCATGCGATATTATTTTAGCAAACTGTTATCCTTTCTGGGAAGGTGCAAACAATCTTTATGCAATTTCCTACATCGATAATATGATGGAGTTAACACAAAATGCAGCCAAGGGAAAAAAAGTAATTGTAACCGAAACGGGCTGGCCTACTACGGGACAAAAAGTGGAGGCTGCAGAACCTTCAATGCTTAATGCTATGAAGTATTTTATATCTGTTCAGGAATGGGCAAAAAGTAAAAATATTGAGCTGTTCTATTTTTCATCATTTGATGAAAGCTGGAAAGTAAAAGCAGAAGGGGCAGTTGGCGCCCAGTGGGGAATATGGAATAAAGATGAAAAACTTAAACATTAAAATCTATAATTATGTCATACAGAAGTGACCATCTGCTTTCACTGCAGCCGATATCCGGGGGCAGCTATGTGGCAGGCCAATCTGAAGAGACCCTCAAAGATTTGTTTGCTGAAATCCTTCAAAACGGGGTGCATGGGTTTTGCTTCAGTTTATATGAAGAAGGGCAAAAGCCTGGTGATATTATTTCTGAAGCACAGGTGAGACGCCGAATGGAAATACTGAAGCCGCACACAAAATGGGTACGTTCTTTTTCCTGCAC
>JANOCH010000660.1:0-8702 GCA_031412015.1 Chitinophagaceae bacterium | reverse complement strand
GGTGATCTCATCAAAGCCTTTGAAATAATAATCAATACTCTTTACCAACTGTTCGGGCTCTACCTGTTCGGCTACCCTGGTAAATTGTACAAAATCAGTAAACAACACAGTCACCTCGTCAAATTTTACAGCATCTACTTTGCCGTTTATCTTTAACTCTTTCGCCGTTTCTGCCGGTAATATGTTCAATAACAGACTCTCCGATCTTTTCTTTTCTCTTGAAATGTTTCTGAAATACCAATATAAAGTACCCAGTATAATTATGGTCAAACCAAGAATGACGAAAAGCGAAACAACCATGATCCGCTGGTTGCGTTTTTGCTGGTTGAGCAAGTCTACTTCTGTCTGCTTTTTCGAAACCTCGAAATCAGTACGCAGGTCAGCCATTTTTTGTACAGACCTGATGTCATTAACACTATCCCGGTAGGCGATGTGGTCCTTGTAATATTTAAAGGATTCTCCTGTTTTGCCGGCTCTTTCATAGAGCTCTGAAAGTTTAAGATTGGCATCACTGATCTGATCCTTCAATCCGTATTGGCGTGCGAGCTTCAGACTTCTATTGGCATAGTTCAACGCAGTATGATCATCCCCTTTTTGAAGATAGATATCAGACATCGAGATGAGATAGACACAGATAGGATAATAATCTTCCGCTTCTTCTAATATGCGGATGGCTTCATTGATGTTTTTTTCGGCAAGATCGCTTTGCCCGATATTTCCGTACACCATTCCCATATTGCCCAGGCTGTACGCTTTGCCAACTAAGTAATTGACTTTTTCAAATATCAATCCCGCTTCCCTGAAATACAGTAGTGCCGAATCATAATTATGGGTGTTGAGGAATTCATCACCGGCGTTTGAAATAGCTGATGCCAGGGCAATGGAATCATTGGCTTTTCGTAAAATAGCGATCGCTTTATAGTAGTATAGTTTTGCATTCGGATGATTATTGGAGATGGAATAAATATCAGCAATGGCTCCATAGGTGTTTCCCTCTCCTCTAATAAAATTTGCTTTTCGCGCCGCTTCCCCGCTTTTGAAATAGGCGTCGAGTGCCTGTTCCAGGTCACCCAGTAATCTTTTTTTATTTCCCTTTTGAAAATAGCCCCTGTGAAGGTAAATGTGGTTTCCGAGTTGATCAGACAGGCTTATCAATTCCTCGGCGTATTGCAAAGCAAGTTTGAGGTCATTCACCTCGTTAAACGATAAATTATTGAGCAGTCTTAACCTGGCCGTATCCTCCAGTTTTTCTTCCTGGTAGATCTTTGCCAGGCTATCGGCCAGTTTCTGATCCTGGCCGGCAGCGGTATGAGTAATAAAAAAAAGAAAGCCGATCAATAAATAATAAGCTTTCCTTTTAAAAAACATAATAGTATTTTATGATTTAAATGGAGTTTACCTGGATTTTTGGGTCGAAGCTTTTGTTGGACCCTCCACCCGAATTAAGCCAGCCGGAACCAGCGGTTGTCCAAACTATCGTATAATATTCCACAGAACCTGGTGGAATAAGAGGATTAACCGTTCCCTGCCAACTGGTGGAGTTAGCGAGCAGGGCCGGATCGGGTTTGAAGACATCCTGGGAGGAAACTTTGTCATTGATCCCGGCAATAGACGCAACTCCTGAGCCTGGTCCTATTACCCAGGTGACCTGGTCACCCGGAATAACATTAGTAGTACCCTGGTCTGACATAGTTAAATTTCCTGTGTTAGGATCACTGCCAGTGATCGTGATAATTCTGTCCATTTTTTTATAGTTTGGTTAATTGAAATATTGCTTGTATGCCGATCATATCCTGTCAACCATAATTTCACTATGGCGTATTAATTTTTTAGGATGGATTTTTAGCTATTGGCCTGGTCAAAAATAAAAGGGTATCACTGTTGTTTACATTCCCGCCGCACTGGTAGGATTCTTACTGAAGACGTATTTTGATTGGGTAGGGGAAACCTCTTAGTCGAATCAATATATATGTAAAGTAAATAAATTGTTTTAAAGAACAATCACTTTGCCGGGATTAAATTTCTTTTATTGAAAGCTATTAATTGCCGAAAGTTATTTGACAACTTTTTTGTAACTAGTGGATGATGGATTTTAAACATATCGTTTACCCCGGAATCGCCGATGAGGCAATTGATAAGGGAATAAAATATCTTTTGTCTATCAATGTTAACGGCCGTTGGAAAGGTTTCCCTACATTGGCAGGTGAATCTGACATTTGGGTAACAGGGTTTGTGCTTGCCCATATTCATCATCTTTCTCAGCAAACCGGTGCCATTAAAGCAGCACAGAATTTTCTGTTGCGATGCCGCCATCCCTCCGGTGGTTGGTCCTATAGTATTCCCGTTCCACCCGATGCTGATTCAACAGCATGGTGTTTAATGGCATTACAATTAGCCGGAGCAACAACGACCCCGATACTGGAGGAGGCAAAGAAATTTATGTGGAGCCATTTTAACGGCAGCGGTGTTTCAACGTACACCGGCGATTCAGGAATTCGTGAATTTATTTCAGCACCTGCCGCATATCCCATATCCGGATGGACGGGTGCTCATCCTGATGTTTCGATAGCGGCAGTATTGGCAGATCCTAAAAGCGAAAGAGTTCCGGAAATTATAAACTGGCTCTGTGATCAGCAAACAAAAGAAGGCTTCATTGATTCTTACTGGTGGCTGAGTCCTTATTATACAACTACTCTGTTGCTGCGTGCACTATCGGGCTTTGAAAAACATTTAGCCGAAGAGCATGCGAAAATAATAGCTGCATCAATGGTTCGTGATCAATTGGCAGATGGTGGATACAGGCTTGGTTCATCTGCCGGCGCTGATGCTTTTACCACGGCTCTTGCACTGGAATCATTCACTTATTTATCATGCGTTGAGCAACAACAGGAAAGAAATTTGTGTGCGAATGCATTGCTGAATATGCAGCAACAGGATGGGAGTTGGAGGGGCGATTTTATTTTGCGTATCCCTGTTCCTCATGTTGTAAACCCGGCCGAAATTACGTCATGGAATAGTGCAGGCGGCGGAGGAAATTCATTGATAGCAGATAAAGACGGTCTGTTTGCAACGGCAATGGCTTGCCATGCACTTGATCGCTGGAGAAAATCAGGGCAGGAATAAGTCATTAAAAAATAAAACCAACAGGATATAATGGATTGGCATACCCATTTTCAACAGGTTTTTTTTGCGACCTGGCAAAAGGCCGGCTTGCCTCAACAGCAGTATTTTTTAAATGAGTACATTGATTGTCGTGAGCATGGCGATTTTAACACCGGCTGGATTCAACAATCGGCGGAAATTTTACCGGGAATAAATTACAACCAGCTTCGTTCGGTTTATGGCTTTGGTTTCACCACGGGAAATATTTTTGCCAGCATGTTTGGGTTGGATGCCGCAACAGCTAAAGAAACCTCGAATTGGTGCGGACGTTTTAATTTAGGCATTAGCCTGTTTGATTATATCAGCGATGAACTGGAGGGAGGACTAAGCAGTGTCACATCCCTCGAAGTATTTAAACCTTTTGTCAAAAAAAATCAGTTAGTTGACCGTTCCCTAAACGCGGTGGAAGAATTACTAAGTAAGCTAGCCGGGACGGTGCTGCTGGATCTGAAAAATGCTGTCGCAAAGAAGGAGGGATCTCCCGGAGCAGATCAGCTTTTTAAAATGATGAAGCGGATGTTTGATGCGGAGAATTTTATTTCGAACGAAAATCTGTCTGCCGATGCCAACTTAAAAAAAATTGAAAAAGCGCTTTATCGTAAATCAGCAGAACCCTTCAGGTTGATGGCAGCGTTTACTGCACTGCGCTTAGACAATAATGATTCACGACTGACAAAAAATGCTGGTGCAACCGGGAAGGCTTTGGGATATTGTTATTGGTTAATTGATGATGCAAAGGATGTGTGGGTTGATCTTAAAGCAGGAAGATGGAATTTATTTTTTACTATAGCGGCTGCTGAACGTCCTCACCTTTTTGCAAAAGGTAATGAGACGGTTAGTGAAAGGCAGTTAATAGACATTTGGGAACGATCCGGTCATGCGGAACAAATTTCGCGACAAATTATTAACCGGCTGGTGAAGGCAATAAAAAGAATGCGCCTACCCGAAGAAGTTGAACATCATAGCCTCGGTCTTATATGGGCTTCGTTGTGGCAATGGTCCAAGTACTGATCACCTAAAATCTAACTCCATCCCGGAGGCTTACTTATACGAAGAATGGGCAGACCCCGGAAGAACGAAAAAAATATGCAAATTTGTGTAGGGGACTTCACGTTTTTGCTCAATCTTTACTAAATGAAAGTTGACCGCCTCACCCGGACATTTTCCTGGTTATTGATCACCCTGGGTCCGGCCTTTACTATCGCACTAAACATTGTTTTGTTTGGGAGTAACTACCATTCCAGCCTTCCCGTTTTTTTGTTGGCTACGCTATGCACACTTTTAATCACTTTGCTATTAAGCCGTATTCATATCGGGTTAAGCAGTTGGTTACGAAAAAAAATAGCGGCGAGGCCCAGCCCGGGCCAGCGAATGATAACTCAATTTCTTTTTTTAGCGATCACCGTGGCTTTTGTAACGCTTATATTTTTTGGATATGACTGGGTTGGCTTTCCGGGGTACACATTAAAGATGGAAAATTATAAATGGGCTTTGCTGGTAGGCTTTACCGGCGACCTGGTCGGGAGCGCCTTTAATGAAGCCATTTATTCACAGCAGGAGTGGAGACGCACACAACTGGAAAAAGAACAGTTGGAAAAATTGCATTTACAAAGCCAGCTGGATGTGCTGAAAAACCAGATCAACCCGCATTTTTTATTCAATAGTCTTAATTCACTTTCCTCGCTTATAGCTGATGATCCCGCAAAAGCCGAGGAGTTTGTTGATAAGCTTAGCATGGTGTACCGTTATATTTTATTGCATAACGACCGCGATTGGGTTAACCTGCAAACTGAGCTTGTCTTCATCAACGCTTATTTTCATTTGCTGCAAACGAGGTATAGCGAAGGAGTGCAGTTGAACCTTACTGTTCCCGATTCGCAGGCGGAATTATTATTACCACCGTTAACACTGCAACTGTTGGTAGAGAACGCGATAAAGCATAACGTGGTTCATAGAAATACACCGCTGTCGATTGACATTTCGCTGGGTGGTGAAAGGGAACTGGTCATAAGTAACAACCTGCAGCCAAAGAGCAAAAACCTGGTTCTTTCACACGGCGTTGGTTTAAAAAATATTGCTGAGCGCTATCGCATAGCCAATGCCGGTTCTATAGTAGTTCAGGAAGAGAATGGCTTATTTGTCGTGAAGCTGCCGTTGGTTGCGCAAGCTAAAGCTTTGCAGCAGTTATAACTCTATATCGGGCGGTGGAACCACCTAAGATTTTCCCGCTTGCAAGATAAAGCGGCAGTCTGTTCTTGAGAATACGCAAGACAGATGTTCAACCAGTTTTATATATCCTTCCCATCATTTCGTGTAGTTCGGGATGATTTGCTTTTAACAGGTCAGGTTGTTCAAAAAAGTATTCGGAAACAACGGCAAAAAATTCCGCGTGATTGGTTGCCGCGTACACGTTGATATCTGATCCATTTCTTTTCATCTGCTGAATGTTTGAATCCATGATATGCTTCCATTGGTCAATGTATTTGCGCTCTAAAATGATCCCTGGTACACCATCCACGGTACCGTCCATTTTATCAATCAAATGCACGAACTCATGTATAGCGGTGTTGTTGGTATTATGTTCATTGACAAACCCCTGTCGTAATTGCCACTTTGTTATGATCATGACATCTTGCATCGGACCGGTTCCCACCATGCCTGCGATATGGCGATCCGCTCCTCCCTGGTCGAAATCTTCGTTGAAAGCGCCGGGGTATAATAAAACCTCACGCAGGTTCATGTATTGCCAGTCGGGAATGGCATAAACGGGGATGATGGCGCCTGCAGCAATCAAAATGACATCAAGATCCTCTGCTACCGCATTTACCCCGGTAATTTTAATTGCTGATAAAAAGTGGGCCACTCTTTCCTCGAAGTTTACTTTTCCATCCTCATCAAGCTGCCGGTAAAATTTCACGTAATCATTTAGCAACCCTTTATAGTTCTCCGGAAGGGAACCATCTTCCTGTGCTTTTCTTAACCTGAACACAAACCGAATGATCAGCACAAACAATCCGAGGACAAAAAGAATCTGTACAACAGTCACCATATGGGGATGAAGTTAGACAACCCTGTCTTAATTAATTTAATTCGCATCTGCCTGCCTCGGACCGTGGGAAAAATTTGAACATTGATAAAACGGAACGAGTTCAAGCCAGGGATAAATATCGTGTACGCCAATCGAAGAACAGCGGCAACCAGTGCGTGCTTGTACTGCACACCTGCATTGGCAGAGACATATTTCAAACAGTTTATTTCGAGAACTCTATAATGTATTCAGATAAATACTCGCTTTTTTCAGGTTTAATATTCTTTACAAAAAACCGGGCTTTCCGGCCAAGCTTAAGACAGGTGTTCTTATTGGAAATATCTTCCGCGGTATTCATGGGTTGCAGGGAAGGATACCATAAAAAATAACCTGGCTTATCGAGCAGCAGTTGGGGTTTGCTCCATTGCTGGGAGTTGTTGCCTTGGCCCAGGTCCTTGTTTTTATTAAATGAAATATGAACACTGCTGCCCGCCCAGGATGGGCCTGTTACTTTTCCCATCAGCATCACCCAGCATTCGAGGTAAGTATTCCAGCTTACTGAAGGCCCCCAATAAAAACCACCGGTGGGCGAGGAGGCCGCCCCGCCTCCTTCTTGCCGGGGAATCTGTAAGGAAGTCACCGGCGTGCCAATACTGTCGAAGGGTACACTAAACTGGCGACCATCCCATCTTCTTACTTTCCCGGCAGGGTTGTCAAGGTCATTCAATGGTATTCTCGCTATGCTGATGCATTGGCCACTCCATTCTTTTTCGGCATCATATGTTTTTTCACCATATACACCCGGATAACCGTATTCACCAAAAAACAAATAAAGATGATCGCCACTCGCTACTGCAGAGGGATCGCCTACGCCGCCCGCAAACGTGTTAGATGTATTATGTGGTTTCAAAATAAGCCTGGGTTGCAGATCTTCGAGAATGATTCCTTTGTTTTCCCAACTCCTGCCACCGTCAGTTGATTTCATGATGCCCATTCGGCAGACGGCAGCAGGAGAGGAGGGACCCTGTAATCCCTGTGGCCATTTTTCGTTTTTATATCCTTTGCCTGTTTCGGGGTCATACGGATAATTGGAAGGATAGTTTTCGTTGTGGTATACGGCATACAATGTTTTGCCGCTTTGATCAGCCGGTAGCTGGTAAACAGTTTCAAACCAAACGGCCCCCCGTAATCCAGCATGCGATCCGTGAGGGGCATTCGGCGGCATGACGGGTTCGATAAAATCCCTGGCTGCGCTCTTGAATGCTTCGTCGGGGTCTTTTCCGCTTGCAAATTTGAGGTCCTTCGCATCGCCCCAAAGCGTGTCTTCGCCGTATTTGCCAGGAAATATCCGGAACGTATCAGCTACCCAGGCTTCTGCCATATTGCAATCGACAAAATTATTGAAGTAGAATTTTTCAGAAGGGATCAATTTGAACGAGGGTGTAAATTCACCAGCATCTTTATTATTGTTGCAGGACAGCGAAATGATGAAGAGGGTCACGAACACCATATAGACATAAAAAAGCTTTCTGGCCATAGACTATTTTTTTTAAATGTAAGGATATTAAAGCAACGATGGATTTACCTGCATTAATGCCGCGGTTTGGTACCCATGTGCTGATTGATATAAGGGCATCTCTAATAACCCGATTTTTGCTGTAGATTTTTTATCGGTTAATTTTTGATGCAATTTGGTTTAATAATTTTGATTGTCTTAGCCGATTTGGGGTACTTTTTATCCCGATTTTTATTTTGATCTCCGGTTTCAGGCATTTTGGTGGCAGGGCCCAGCCTTTTTTTGTGAACAAATCTTTCAGGATATGATTGTCCATCGCCAGGTCGGCATACATTTTTTTCAGCCTCGCATTTTCTTCTTCCAGCTCCCTTAGCCGCTTCACATCTGATGTTTCCATACCACCAGACTTACTTTTCCAGTTGTAAAAAGTGGCTTTCGAAATACCATGTTCCCGCGCAATCTCTTTGGTCGAAATGCCAGCTTCCTGTTGTTTTAAAATCTAGACGATCTGCGTCTCCGTAAAGCGTGTCTTTTTCATGTTGATAGTTTAAAATTAATAGATTTCTCTAATTTTAAACTGTCCGGATTTTAGGGACACTTACACTACCACCTCCCCACAATCTTAAAATTCAACAATCTCGGCGTCAGCCGTTGCGGCATAGTATAAGTAGTGTTGGAAAAATCTTTAATCAACAAATAGGAGATGGTATTGTCACGGTCGATGAGATTAAATACTTCGAGGCTGGCCCAGATATTATCGAAGTTGCGGAAAGGAGAGTGGCTGCGGCGTTTGCTTCTGTCATCATCCATCAGCAAGGCACTGAAACCAATATCGCAGCGGATATACGGTTCTATCACGGCTGCATTCCGATACCGCACTGCATTAGGAATATTGTACGGCATATTGCTTCCATACAACAAGTTCAGGAACATTTTAAAATTCTTATTGGTAGCGAGGTAATCCTGGAAGTACACGCCGAAGGTGATGCGGCGGTC
>JANOCH010000659.1:0-1847 GCA_031412015.1 Chitinophagaceae bacterium | reverse complement strand
GTTTAGTAATAAATTCAAAAGCAGCATCAGCTTTATCCTTTGCTCTTTCTACCGCATCCTCTTTTTCATTCCAGGCAAATAAATGCGTCGGTTCACCAAACGGATCAGCGCCGCTGCCACAGAATGAATGCCAGTAAGCGCAGGCAAATCGTAAATATTCCTTCATCGTTTTCCCGGCTATCACTTTATTTTCATCGTACCAGCGATAGGCTAATGGATTATCACTGCCCGTACCTTCAAATTTGATAGAAGAAATTCCCTTGAAAAATTCTTTCTGTCCAAGTGTAATTGACATTGTCTTTATTGTTAGGTTTTAAAATTAAGATAAACTGAAGGATACGGTAGTCGTCTGGTTGATTTTATTCAAGTGGTCATTCAGGCGTTCTTTCCATTGTTCATATAGTTCGTCGTACTGCTTTACTGCAGCGGGATTCACTATACCAACAGGCTTCCTGTTTTGCAAAGCCGTTTCCGCATTGTTATAAATACCAGCCCCAATACCAGCGCCGACAGCTGCGCCAAAACTCCCATCACCTTCATAGAATTCGACTGCCGTGTTATTGACATTAGCAAAGGATTGCGTAAAAACATCACTCAGGAAAAGGTTCGCTTTTCCCGCACGAACCACGGTAGGATTAATTCCGTTTTCCCGCATAATATCCAAACCATAACGGAAGGAGAAAGCAATGCCTTCCTGTACCGCCCTAACCATGTGGGCAGGCCCATGAATATTAAAATCAATATTATGAAAATGACTTCCAACGATCAAATTGTTTAACATCCGCTCCGCCCCATTTCCAAACGGCAAAGCAAGTAAAGCTTCCGAACCGGCAGGTATGTTAGCCGCCGCTTCGTTTAAACCAGCGTAAGTATTATTCGCACCCGCGATATTTTTTATCCATCGATTAAATATTCCGGTACCGTTTATGCACAATAAAACACCGATCCTGGCCTCCCCCAAACCCCCTCCCAAAGAGGGGGCTTTGTGATTGACATGAGCAAAACTGTTGATCCGTGATTGCAGATCATAATTCAGTTCATCGCATACACCATAAATAACGCCAGAAGTACCAGCGGTAGTTGCCACTTCACCTGGTTTCAACACGTTTAACGATAAAGCATTATTGGGTTGATCACCGGCTTTGTAAGAAACCGGTATACCCGCTGTCAATGATAATTGAGCGGCGATGGCATCTTTTAAATATCCATGCGGGGCAAATAAAGGATGTATGGTTGGAAAGACCGACAGATCAAAACCAAAGTAATTGATGATCGCTTCTGATATTTTGTTCTCTTTAAAATCCCAGAATACTCCTTCCGACAAGGCAGACATGGTAGTGGTACAATCACCGGTCATTCTCATAGCGATAAAGTCGCCGGGCAACATGGCCTTATCTATCTTATTATAAATAGCGGGTTCATTCTCTTTTACCCAGGCCAATTTACTGGCGGTAAAATTTCCCGGTGAGTTAAGCAGGTGTGACAAGCTTGCTTCTTCTCCTATTTCCTGGAAAGCTTTGTTGCCGATTTCTACCGCACGGCTGTCGCACCAGATGATAGAATTACGGAGTACATTTTGCTCTTTATCCACCAACACCAGTCCGTGCATCTGGTAAGCTATGCCAATGGCGCTTATATCATTCGGCTTATATTTCGCGGTAGCATGACATTTAAGAATCGCCTGCTGCACATGCTCCCACCATTGATCCGGGCTTTGTTCGGCCCAACCGGGGTGCAATGAAATAATATCCGATTCTGTTTCGGGATAGCTGGCGGTCGCTACGCATTGTTGCGACTGGGCATCGACGACAGAAACTTTAATGGAAGACGTACCAAGATCAATACCC
>JANOCH010000658.1:0-3253 GCA_031412015.1 Chitinophagaceae bacterium | reverse complement strand
TTTGCTTTACCACTGCTTTTACTAACCGGCTGTTATGTTTAAAATATATTTATTGCCCGCTTGTAAAGGCTTATCATCCAACCAGCATAATAAAACTTCCAGTTCATTGCTTACCTGTGAAAAGTGATAACCTTCCACAGGTAAGCAATGAACTGGAAGTTTTATTATGCTGGTTGGATGATAAGCCTTTACAAGCGGGCAATAAATATATTTTACAACATAACAGCCGGTTAGTAAAAGCAGTGGTAAAGCAAATAGAATATAAATTGGATGTAAATACGCTGCAGCAACAACCTGTGGAAGGTGTGGTCAAGCTAAACGAAGTGGTAAAAGCTACTATTAAAACCGCTTCACCACTGGTATATGATTCATATGATAAGCAAAACGCAAATGGCAGTGCCATATTAATTGATGAAACCAGCAATAGCACGGTAGCGGCTGTATTGATAAAATAATTTTTATTAGTAAAGTAATGAGTATCGGTCAACAAACAGGTAAAGTGATATTGGCTGGAGCCGGTCCCGGCGATGCTGATCTCATCACCGTAAAGCTTCAACAGAGATTGGCTGAAGCTGAGGTGATCATTGTTGACCGCCTGGTGAATCCTGAGATCATTGATCGTTATGCTTCAAAAGATGCGTTAACACTAATGACCGGTAAGCAGGGTTTTCATGATGGATCGGTAGCACAGGAAGATATTAATAAGCTGATGATCGGACATGCTAAAAATGGCAAGAACGTATTACGTCTGAAAGGTGGTGATGTAGCATTTTTCAGTAATGTGCTGGATGAATTGATCGCTTTGCGGGAAAACGATATTCCTTATGAGATCATTCCCGGTATCACGGCGGCTTCAGGCGCCTCTGCTTATGCGGGTATACCGTTAACTGCAAGGGGCTATGCAAAAGCGGTGCAATTCATCACGCTGAATCCCTGTAGTCATTACAGCACGGAGAAATGGAAAGGCCTGGCAACCACCAATGATACACTGGTATTTTATATGGCGGCTAAAAGCCTGGCCAACCTGGCGGAATTATTATTGCGTTATTCAAAAAGACCCAATACACCGTTGGCCGTAGTTGAGCAGGCGACCACCAAACACCAAAAGGTGCATATCAGCACTTTAAAGGATTGTTCGGTTGATTTCGCTAATAAGAAGTTCAGTTCACCCTCACTGGTAATAGTAGGTGAAGTGGTGAGTTTGCATAGATCGTTTGATTGGTTTTCGGCTGATAAAGCAGGATCCGTATTTAATGAACTGGTTATCGTAAAATGATAAGTTGATATGTTGGAAGAATCAAGACTAAAGCAATTGCATGCATTGATCGATAGTTATTCAAAAGAAGAACTTATCTGGATCAATGGTTACCTGTCGGGCATAGTGGCCAATGGGAAAACCAATGGAGCACCTCATACCAATGGCCATGATATAAAAACTACCTCAACAAAAAAGATCAGTTTGGCTTTTGGAACTGAGACTGGTAATGCTAAAAAATTAGCGACACATCTTGCCGCCGTTGCCAAGAAAAAAGGAGTAAATGCGAAACTGACCGATCTTAGCCAGTATCGTTTTTCCGATCTCGCAAAAGAAGAGTATTTTTTTGTAGTCATCAGTACACAGGGTGAAGGTGAACCACCGATACCTGCCAAGAAATTTTATGATCATATTCACGAACATCAACTTTCGCTTCCCGGTCTGAAATACAGTGTGCTGGCATTGGGTGATTCTTCTTATCCCCAGTTTTGCAAAACGGGGGAAGATGTGGATGCTCAATTTGATAGGTTTGGAGCGAAGCGGGTAGTTCCAATGCAAAAATGTGATGTGGACTACGAGGAGGATGCTGAGCAATGGTTTGAAAAAGTGTTAACGGTCATAGAAAGCAAACCTGAGGCAATATCACTAGCAGCTACTGCGCCGGCAGTTCCAAAAAAACCGGCTGGCAAAAAATATTATAACGGTACCATTCTGACCAATGTCAACCTCAATGACAGGGGGTCCAATAAAAACACCTACCATATCGAGATCGGTACAGAGGAAACCATAGAATATGAACCGGGTGATACGATAGGTATTATTCCCCGCAACCGCGAAGACGTAGTGGATAAGATCATTTCGCTGACCGGTATTGATCCTACACTGGTCATCGAGACAGCGAAAGTAAAGGCACCGGTAAAAGAATTGCTGGTAGAACATTTAAATATCTGTTACCTGCTTACTTCCACCTTAAAAAAATACGCGGCGATCATACAACAGGAGATTCCGGATACAAGGATGGATCTGTTTGACCTGTTACGCATTTACCCGGTAAAGAATGCCGCCCAGTTTGTTGAAGTTGTAAAAGTTTTGATGTCAATAGCACCGAGACTGTATTCCATATCCTCGTCTCCGAACGGGCATGGTACTACCGAAGTACACATCACCGTGGCAAGGGATCTTTTCCTGGCGCAGGATGAGCAACGTTTTGGTTTGTGCAGCGAATTTTTGGGAGATCTTCCCGTCAACTCAGGTATTTCTTTTTATGTACACAAGGATAAAAATTTCAAACTACCTGCAACCGATAAGGACATTATCATGATCGGCCCGGGTACTGGTATCGCTCCTTTTCGTTCTTTTATTTCCGAGAGAGATGCTACAGGTGCTGCCGGAAGGAATTGGTTTTTCTTTGGCGAACAACATTTTATTACGGACTTCCTGTATCAAACAGAAATGCAGAATTATGTTGGTACAGGTGTGCTGACCAGGCTTGACCTGGCTTTTTCCAGGGACCAGGCGGAAAAAATTTATGTCCAGCATCGTATGCTGGAAAAAGCTGCTGAGTTATATCATTGGATCAATGAGGGCGCCTATATATTTGTCAGCGGCAAGAAGGACCCGATGAGTAAAGATGTTGAGAATGCTTTGCTGCAGATAATAGAAGAACAAGGGAAGAAAACAAAAGAAGAGTCAAAAGAATACCTGGAACGATTGAAGAAGAACGGAAGGTATGAGAAGGATGTTTATTAAAGCCCCCAGTCCCCCCAAGGGGGAACTTAGGTCGGAGATATTGATTGATTAATATTGTCATTCAAAGAAGGTCCTTCGTTTAAAGTATTGTTGAATTGCCAGAGTTAGGTGTTGAGTACGTCTCTTCAGGTTGGAAGGCAGGAGAATTGTATAGAAATAAATTTTTAAACTAACTCTGAGTTTAAATTTCTGGTCATAAAATGTGATTGCGAAACTCAGAGTCTAAAAGCCCTTTAGGGGTTTGGGGTA
>JANOCH010000657.1:0-6166 GCA_031412015.1 Chitinophagaceae bacterium | reverse complement strand
CTTCAGGTTCACCAGGTTACCGGGCACATCATAGTTCCAGAATGTAAAGTGCGATACTGACCCGGTATAGTTATTGCCCTGTCTTGCAGCAGTTCCTTCTTCTTTCCAAATACCCAGTGAGTCACTGAAATGCCATAGTGGAATAGTTGCCGGTGCGCTGGCTTGCAGACCCGGGGGAATAGTAACCGTAATAGCCGCGGATTTACCGGGTGCCAGGTTTAGCTTTTCTCCATTGCCGCCTTCCAGTTCAACTGCGATCATACCATAGGTCTGTAAAATTTTTTGCTCATTTTCGGTAGTAAGGCCTGTCAGGTTGCCGGGCATAATGGAAGCAAGGTTTGGATCTTCAGGATTTAAATAAGCACCGAATACTTTTACACTTCCGATGTACGGCGCATTGGTACTTTTATCAATAATACCATTTGCCGGAAAATTTACCGTAGCACCGTTTTCAATACTGATATTTCCGCCAGCCGATGAAGAGAAATCACCACGCAGTTTTTTAGGGATCAATTTTATCTCAATATTATTGACAACCCCGGCACTGGTAAAAATGGTTCGACCATTTTTGAAGTATCCATCCTTTTCTACCTTCACAAAACCCGCGTTTTTGCTCAAAATGATATTATTGAAACGAAAAACTCCATTGACATCTGTAGTTGTGGTAGACGTTCCGGCTTGTATGGAAGCATTGCTGACGGGTTTGCCGTTTTCATCAATTATACGACCATTTACAGATGCTGTCACCTTTTCTTCCAGCGGATCTGGTTTTGGAGTGGGAGGGTTGTCTGTTTTATTGCAATTGGAGAATAGTAGCGAAGTAAGGACAATAAGGATACAAAAGATGACATTAGAATTATTTTTCATTGGTTAAGGTTTAGGAATCCAGAAAAATAATGATTTTTTTCAAACAGGTGGAGTTAATTATCTGGCCGGCGCCGGAATCTCGCCAGATGCGGATGCAGAGGTTCGCATAGTGTTTCAAAATTGATAGAAGTCCGTTGGTTTTTAGTGAAGATGCTTTGTGGTTGCGGTTTCAATCGTAATTTTTATTCTATAATATTTAAAATTCTGGGAATAATATATTACTTTAATCATCGGTTTAGTCTTCGCCAGACCCACCAACTTTGAAATCTGTCCAACCCTTACTGAAAGATTGAAACTACTTAAAAAGGGCCCGGACAACAATGAAAAAATTTTACTTACTTATCCTTATCGCAGGTATTTGCTATTCGGCTGTTTCTCAACAATTAACCTCTACGTTTGGCGGCGCACCGTTTAAGCTGGATTGGCAACGGGCCGGTTTCCCCGGCGATACGGTACCATCCTATACTATCGTTAAAGATATTATGGCATTCGGCGCGAATAATACAGGCGCCGCTTCGACCAACGCTGCTTTTACCGGTGCTGTAGCCAGCCTCGCTGGCGCAAATGGGGTAATCTATTTTCCTCCCGGCAATTATTTGTTTACGGCTACGCTATTTCTTCGCAGTGGTTTGATACTTCGGGGGGCGGGTTCAGGTAATACAACCCTTACTTTCAACTTGCCGGGTGAAGGTGACCTGATCCGTGCCACGGGTACGGCCGGTGCAAGTACTCCCATTACCGCTGCTGTTCAACAATATGGCAACCAGGTAACAGTGACCGATCCAAGTATAGCCTCCATGGGATCCTTTGTCAAGATCTACCAGGATAATGAATCCGCACTGATCAATGATTCCTGGGCCAATAATTCAGTGGGACAAATTTCCTTATTAAAAAGTAAGTCGGGTAATACGTTTAATCTTTATAGCCGCCATCGCCGGGGCGTTCCTCTTAGCGGGGCGCCAACGTTGCAGGTACTTAACATGATAAAAGGCGTCGGTATCGAATGCCTCAAAATAAAAAGAATGGATATTGACCTGGTGGCCAACCAGACATCCAATATTTTTTTCAATCACGCGGCTTTTTGCTGGGTGAAGGGAGTTGATAGTGACAGCACCAATTTTGCGCATATCTCTATTTTAAATAGCACCAATATTGAGATTACCGGTAATTATTTTCATGGGGCTTTTGCTTATGGTGGAGGTGGATTAGCGTATGGAGTAGTATGTCATATGTCTACGGGGGATTGCCTGATCGAGAACAATATTTTTAGAAACCTGCGGCATGCCATGTTATTGCAGGCTGGTACCAACGGCAATGTATTTGCATATAACTATTCTCTGCAGCAGAAGAGAACAGAGCTCCCTTCGGATGCGGCAGGTGATATCGTACTTCATGGCAATTATCCTTATGCTAATTTATTTGAAGGAAACATCGCCCAAAATGTAGGAGGTGATGCCAGTCATGGCAGGAATGGACCAGCGAATGTTTTTTTCAGGAACCGTGCAATGCATTATGGTATCGCTTTCACCGCAGGATCCAGTGACAGTTCGATCGTTATGTATAATGAAGTAACGGCTACCGGCAATTCAAGTGTATTTCCCGGGCTGGCATTGGGAGGTTTCGGTACTACCGGGGCCAACACGATCGCTTCAAGAAATTACCGGCAATTGTCCGCAGGATTTATAGGTAATATGGAATCCAGATTTACGCCCATTGAGACGACAACCTATACCCATTTCCTGGAACCTGTACGGCCTTATTTTTTTAGCGCTGACCTGCAACCGATGGGCTATCCAAATACTTATAATGCTTCGGTTAGTATACCGGCGCGGGATCGGTTTGTAACCGGTGGCGCGGTGACCTATTGCAGTAACCGGTCGAGGAAAGATAGTATCATGCCTCTTGCCTGCAATCCACTGGCGATTGCAAGCCATGGTGGCTATGATGTGCATGATATATCTGAGACCAATGAATTTCGTGACAACAGCAATTGTGGTTTGATCGCTACCATCTTACCTTCCGGCGCCAGCCCGGTAAGCGGAATGATCAAAACAAAAACAACCATCGATGCCACGGTTCAATCATTTGGTGGTAATGCATACCTGCAAAGACACTATGACATTGAACCAATGAATAATGCCTCATCTGCAACGGCTACACTTACCTTGTATTTTACGCAACAGGATTTTGATAATTACAATGCCGTCAATGGGATCAATCCCGATCTTCCCACGGGTCCTTCGGATGAGGCAGGCAAAGCCAACTTATTTGTTGTTCAGCATCACGGTACAGGTACCGCTCCCGGTAATTATACAGGAAGCGTTGACCTGGTAGATCCCGCTGATGAAGCGATCGTTTGGAATGCCACGACAAATTCCTGGGCTGTTACTTTTAATGTGACAGGGTTCAGTGGTTTTTTTGTCAGCGGCGGTGCGGAGCCATTGCCCGTCAAACTGGTTTCTTTCAAATACGATTTGCAGGACCAGCGAAAGGTGTTACTAAAATGGGAAGTAGCAGAACAACAGGATATAAGAAAATATATTGTCGAAAGAAGTACTGATGGCCGCAACTATTCGGCTATAGGTAGTATCGAAGCGAATACTGAAATCAGTTTTACTTACCAGTATACCGACAGTGATCCTGTTAACGGATTAAGCTATTACCGTCTACAATTCGTAGAAGATAATGTTAGAAACTATAGTAACATCCTTGTAGTGAATCTTTCTGAAAAGGAGAAAGGGATTGCTATTTATCCTGTTCCTGTCACGTCTGCATTAACTATCAACATAAAAAACAGCGGGTTGATCAATACGGAGGCCCAACTATTAAGTTCCGACGGCCGGTTATTACAAAAGATAAAACTCCGGGGCTTTCAGCAGGATGTGTACATTGGCCATTTGCCGGCAGGTGTATACTATTTGAAAACGAGTGACGGAAAAGCGTACAAGATTTTGAAACAATAATCAGCCGCTCTTTTGCACTAGCATCTCAATTACTTCCGGTTTTTTTGACTTGCGATGAGATGTAAAGAAGTTGCCATGGTTACCGCCATGGTCATTTTTTGTTAAAAAAATATTTGTCGTTGGTTTTCAAAATAGTCAAATTGACGGCCCCATCTTTTGAGGGAGAGGGAATACAATCCACACTTTCGAAGCGGACAAAATAGCCGGTGTCCGTTTTTTCAAAGGACTGAATACGGAGAAAGTTCGGCAGCTCGATGGTAGCTGTGTCTGATTTTATCACCGAACATATCGCGGTGTCGGGTAGTATTTTAAAGCGAAAACTGTCTACGCTGGATGGAAGACTGGATAGGGGTAATAAGCTGGTGGTAAGAAAAATGGAATCGTGAAAACTGCTTTTTCTTTTGATACCATCCATATCGGGAAAAGACTCCACCAGCAAGGTTTTTAACGCCACTTCGATCACTTGTGTGGTATCAGCTGCTGTCGAAGTTTGCTTGCTGCTTTTGTCAGCACAGGCTGATAAGAAAAGCAAAAAGAAAAATAATGAACGCATACGCTTTGCTTATGAAATGTGAAAGTACAGGATTTTGAATGAGTGCTTTATTATCTCTTGCTGTAATTCTTCAGTTCAGCTTCAGCTTGCACATTCATCCGGTTTATTAAAACAGGTATCGTGCCACTTACTGGTACATTAAAACAAGTCAGCAGGATATCATGGGGTTTCACGTATTCATTTTGTTGGTGATATCCATTCCTATACGCCTGCGTCGCTGTTAAGTACAGATGCATTCATACCAAACCTGTCGGGCAATGTCTTTAAGTTGAACAATGTTTTGCAATTAGCTCCGCCAGGAGCGGCATTTTGGTAGTAACATGCGATTGTTTTTAGCGAAGCCCTGTACGGGCCGACGTTTTTGAATACCGTGCCTATGGCACTTTACGTACTTTGTTATTTTGTTTCTACCAAAATATTGCCTCTACCGGGCTTAACTTAATCTCATTGCCCGTTGGGATTGCTTTCAAATTAAAAGATTGATAGACTCAGTGAAACGAAAGGAATTTGATATTTGTCGCATTTCAACCCCATAAAGGTCAATTTCACCCACCCTGCAATTTGCAAAGCCAGTTTACATTTGTGGTAGTTCAGAACAAATAATGTCATTAATCACAAAAACCTAAACCATGGCAAGTGTCAGCACTTATCTCAATTTTTCCCGTAATACGGAGGAAGCTTTTAATTATTATAAATCTGTTTTCGGAGGTGAATTTTTTGGCAACGGAATTATGCGTTTTGGTGATATTCCCGCCTCACCCGGAATGCCGCCACCGTCAGAGGAAGATAAAAACCTGGTCATGCATGTAGAGCTTCGTATTCTCGGCTGTCATAGTTTAATGGGCACGGATGCGCCGGAGTCGATGGGCTTTACAATGAACTTTGGTAATAATATTTACATCAATCTGCAACCGGATACAAGAGCGGAGACCAAACAATTGTTTGATAAACTCAAAGCGGGCGGAACGGTGGATATGGAATTACAGGATATGTTCTGGGGTGATTATTTTGGATCCTGTATTGATAAGTTTGGTGTACGCTGGATGTTTAATTGTGGTGAAAAGATATAATGAGGAGTAAACTTTAGCTGTGCCGCGTTAGCTCCTACACTAATCCGGCAAATCGTTTTTATAGTCGACTGCACCAGTAAAACATACTGATATTTTAACCAATAAATAGTTTTTTAAAAAATGACAACACTGGAAATAGCCAACCGACTGGTGGATAGGTGCCAACAAGGTAAAACGGAAGAAGCGAAAGAAGAATTATTTGCACCCGATATTATTAGTATTGAACCTCGTGAAGGTCTGCCGCAAAAAGAAACGAAGGGTATGGATGCTATTCGTAAAAAAGCTCAACTATTCGTTTCCATGGTGGAAAGTTTTTATGGCGATACTATTTCCGATCCTATCGTAGCGGGTGATTATTTTTCCCTTACCTGGACATCGGATCTGAAAATGAAAGGAGGTCCCCGTCAAACCAATACCGAACTATGTGTGTATAAAACAAGTGGCGGCAAGATCGTTTCGGAACAGTTTTTTTATTGAGCTGCAGGTGTCGCCGTTTTCCCTTCTTGCGCATTCTCCATTTTTCAACCGCCAGGAATGGAATGCATTTGCAACCATTCAACCAGGTTAAGACAGAAAATACATTTTTAACGGTCCACGATTTTTCACTTCAATTTCTCCACGGTATTCACAGGCAAATTCATCTTTGATCTGCTGATACGTGGTTTCGGAAAGATTAACTCTTCCCGGTATTGACATGGACTCCATACGTGATG
>JANOCH010000656.1:0-8018 GCA_031412015.1 Chitinophagaceae bacterium | reverse complement strand
CCTGTTCGCCAAATGTCAACGGACCGGAAATGACTACGGTTTTGATTGGGATATCCCACTGATTGAACTATGCCCAAATTGGCAGCGTCAAAGATGCTTTTCAATCCCGTCATTACAGGGTGAAAGCCCACTGTTGGAGTAAGGTTCAAAAGACTGTTGGCAGGCAGAATGACATTTGGCCTGGCCTTTTGGAGATTTTCGTACTGGTCGATGGGAACAACTGTATTTAATCCATCATTTCCTCCAAGCAACTGAACGATGACCAATACCCTATCGTTTGCAGCAACGGCCGCATTCAGCAAAGGAAGCTGGGGAATGGCGGATAGTTTCAATCCATTTAAGGTAAGCGGCACCGCCAAAGACGCTGTTCCGGTTTTTTTTATGAATTCTCTTCTTTTCATAAACGATCTAGCTCAAGTGATTTTCTGCCATCATAAACATGGAAGCCAATAAATTTTTTAACCTCGTTTCCAACGCATCTATTTTGGTCCCGTTTGTCGGGTCATTTTTAAAATCGTTATATGCCACGGTCCATTCAATATCCTGGAGTCCGGGTAGCAAAATATTCTTCAGTACATCTTTTTGTGACTGGTCCAGCGTCACCGGGAATAACAATCTTGAGAGCCCATCTACAACCGCGTTCGGATCTCCGGGATCCGAAATATTACTCAACAACGGTATAGACTTTATCTTTAAAATGATTGTTTGACCCGTACCTTCTCCACCTACCTGATATCCAAAACCTAATATTCTGTCGACAAAAAGCTGGCGTTGTTGCAAGGATGTAGCACTGATCCACATACGGGAGAAAAGGGGTGACTGATGGTAAGCCTTCCATCCCGCCACACCGGGAATGCCAAAATAATCCATTTGCCATCCTGCAAGCCAGCCCTGCATAACAAAAGAGATTGAATATTGATCCCGCCAGTTTGCAGGCAGGGTTACATGACATTGCTTAAGTACCGACAACATATAATCAATAGGGTTTTTGATCATAGGTCCTACTACAGAAGTCATATCATAAAAATGCTGGCTTCTCAGTAATACCCAGACGGCTGTGTGGATACTGAAATTGCTGTTGCGGAGAGCAGTGGCCATTGGTGTAATAATATTGGCTTCTATATCAGCGTCTATGTTATAGTAACAAAACCACTGGTATAATTTCCGGCAAATGAAATGCGAGACTTCTTTTTGGAGAAAGATTATGTCGATCACGTTTGCATATTCTTTGTCGCCCCCATTGGGGATTTTTACGCTGCCAAATTTGTCTGATAGTTTCTTCGTAGTAACATCATGATATTGTGGGTCAAAATAACCTATCGTGTAGGGAAGGTTATTGGCGCCCCAATGCCCTTTGATGCGCCAGCCCGAAAAGCATTTAGCCAGCATTTTAATATCTTCTTCGGTATAATTGGTATAATCTCCCGGGGCGATAAGCGGTCCTTTGCCTATAGTAAATAGTTCCAGCAATTCACGGGCAAAATTTTCATTAGGGGCACTTACCTCATTGACATCGCCATTCTGAAAATGCAACATAGCCGGTGAAATGGTAACATCTTTCACCAATTGCTTAAAACTTCCCAGGGCTTTTGAACGAAGCAGCTGGACAAGCAGGTAATCGGACCTCACATCCGGATTATTGCCACATCCAAAATGATTCATCCAGAACAGTGTCAACTTTTCCCGGATGGACATTCCCTCATTAAATAACTGCAGGAAGTTCCAGGCCCGGAGGCTGTCTTCCCGATGTTGCGCTTCAATTTCACCATTCATGGGTTTATTAGTCCATGTTTGACCTAAAGGGCAATTTGGATCGTCTACATTGGTGATATACCTGAGCGGAGGTGCCGGCGGGTGTGAAGTTTTAAAGAGTTGAATAAGGGTACCAACCATGCCAAGCAAAACGGACTGGTTGATCAAAGCATGGGTAGGGCCGAAAGTGGTACGTCGCAATAAATGAGCGGCGGTTTCGTAAGTCCAGGCGCCGGTATAAACATTGATGCTGCTAATTACAGGTCTGTACCCGGTATTCGGATTCTGTTCGGGTCCGTACAGCCCGGGCTTTTGCTTTAAGCTCAAAAAGAATTCTTTCCTATCCATTTTGTCTTTTTTTATAGAGGATACCAGATATCTAAAACAGCAGGCTATCGCGGCTTGCGTTCCATAGTGTTGGGGCACAAAAAGTGTAAGATGCTCGGAGTGGGAAAGTAATGAATAATCAATTTACGTTTTACCATTGAATTTTGTTAGACTGTGTATAAGTTTCTTGCCTGCCAATCCTGGTTTGATAAAACCCATCTGGGCAGCAACTTCGCGGGCGAAAAAAGAAGACAGTTTTGATTTATCCATTTAATCCAGCGTCACTTGGGTTATTTGTCGGTCGTCTGTTGAAACTTTTTGTAATTGCAACCGAGCCTGTTTTAGCCATAAGTCTGCTTTACTAATCGTTGGCGAATAAAGCCCAAGATGCCGGAGTGGTTACACTTTTCCGGTTTAATCATTTGAAAAGAGCGGGCTTTTATAATATGAAAATTTTTTATGTTGAATTGCCCGGCAATTGTATCTTCAGGAACGCAATAATATTTCCCAAAAAATTAGATGTTTGCTTATGAAAATTTTGATTACAGGAGGGGCGGGTTATAAAGGAACGGTTCTGACAAAAAAATTGCTGGATGCCGATTATGATGTGACCGTCATGGATAATTTTATGTACGGGTACGAACCGATATTACACCTGGCAAATCATCCACTACTAACGATTAAAAAAGCCGACATCCGAAATAAAATTGATAATCTTAAAGAATACGACGTCATTTTTCATCTTGCCGGAATTAGCGGTTTTCCCGCCTGCGCATCAAATCCGCATTCTGCACAATTGATCAATGTAGAAGCTACCAGGTTACTGGTAGAATCACTTTCTCCGGGACAGTTGCTTATTAATGCATCCACTACCTCCATGTATGGAAAGTCGGGAGAACCCTGTGATGAACAAACACCTGTTGATCCTATCAGTACCTATGCTCATACCAAGCTTGCTGCGGAAAAGATTGTCATGGAAAGAGAGAATACGGTGAGTTTGAGATTTGCCACCGTATTTGGCTTTAGTACTAAAATGAGGATGGATCTTATGATCAATGACTTTACTTATAAGGCGATAAAAGAAGGAGTACTGGTTCTTTTTGATGGATTCGCCAAGCGTACTTTTATTCACGTCAGGGATGCCGCGGATTGCTACATTTTTACGATGAATAATTTTGATAAAATGAAAGCTAATATTTATAATGCGGGGGGCAACAATCTGAATTATTCCAAAGAAGAAATCGCGGGTCTTATCAGTAAAAAAGTAAAGTTTACCGTGATAAATTCAGAGCTAAAGGACAAAGACCTCAGGCATTTCATTGTAAATTTTGACAAGATTGAGAAGCTTGGCTATAAACCGAAAATATCGGCTGAGGAGGGAATCGATGAATTAATTAAACTGTATCAATTTTACGACTACTATTCTCATTATAAGACAATTTGAAAGGTAGCTAAACAACGATGGGAAATGCCGGATTTTTTGATGATGACCGGTGAATTTTTTCAGAAGGCTAAATCATTTTGGTGCCGGCTTGAATGGGCATTATTATTTTAAGAGTTAACAACAATGAACAGGGCAAATCCTTTACTGGCTATCAACGGCGGGCCCCGGACAGCCGAAAATAATATTTTAATACATGTTCCTTTCCTGGACGAAGAAGATTTTGCGGCAACAGACAAAGCGATCCGGTCAACATTTGTTTCCGGAGACGGCCCTGATTGCCGGCAATTTGAAAAATTGTTATGTGAATACCTGGGAGTAAAGCATGCCTTGTTTGTTAATTCAGCTACTACAGCCCTGGAGCTGGCATTTCGTGTCAAAGATTTTCCCCAAGGATCGGAAGTGATATGTCCCGATTTTACTTATACCTCTACAGCCGTAGCGGCCCTGTATAATAACCTTTCCATTGTGTTGGCTGATGTTTACCCCGACAATGGTAGCCTGGATGTTAAAAAACTTGAGTCATACATCACCCCTAAAACGGTTGCTATCGCTGCGGTTGATTACGGGGGAATTCCTGCGGAAATGGACGAGATCATGGCCATAGCTAAAAGACACAAACTATTTGTGGTACATGATACTGCCCAATCATTGGGTTCGGTCTATAAAGGAAGAAAAACAGGTTGCCAGGGTGATGTTTCCACTTTTAGTTTTCACGGCACAAAAAACCTGACGACCGGTGAAGGAGGAGCTTTTGTTACTAATGATGACGCCATTGCCGAAAGGGTAAAGATCCTGCGCGAAAAAGGAACCGATAAATATTCTTTTTTAACAGACAATAAGGACCGGGGTTACTACGAGTATATTGATATTGGCAATTCGTATGTACAATCCAATATCAACGGAGCTTTGGGTGTTTCTCAAATGAAAAAACTGGAATGGATGAATTCCGAAAGGACGAAGACTGCGAAATTTTATATCAATGAACTGTCCGGAATTAAGGGACTTGAATTTCCCAGAATTACAGAAGGGGCTGTTCATAACTGGCATTTGTTTGGTATTCTCGTTCCACCGGAGGACCGTTATTGGATCATGGATGCTTTGCGTGCGGAAGGTATCATGTCCAATGTGCACTATACACCGTTGCACAGGAACAGATTTTACAAAAATTTATCCAGTGATGATGCAATGCCCGGGTCTATGCAGTTTTTTAACCGTTTGCTCAGGTTGCCAATTTATCCATCCCTTACCATTAAGGAAAGGGAGAGTGTGGTAGAGGCAGTTCGAAAAGTGTTTGGATCATGAAGAATATTGTCAGACAAGTCTTCTTGTTTTTTGAAGATATTAGTTGGAATTGCAGTTGCCGGTATAATTTCATGTTGTATGGTCCGTATGGACTTTCCGGAGTTATCGAGCGGATGCCGGCTTACTTTCTCAAAAAATACCTCAGGAACTATGGAGCCACTATCGGTGAAGGATGTCTTATTGAAAAAGGATTAAACCTACACCGGCCCGGAGAAAAGAAGCCTTTCCAAAACCTGGTTGTTGGCGCCAACGTTTATATCGGTCATAAAACCAAAATAGATCTTTCAAGGAAAGTCATCATACATGATCATGTGATCATAGGAAGCCGTTGTATGTTGTGGACACATGCCAGTGATTATGTTAGTGAAAATTCTATTCATATTTACAAAGAATACTATGGTGAGGTCGAAATATTTGAGTATTCCCTGATCTTTTCCGGCGTAATAATTTCCTATGGAGTTAGCGTTGGGAGCAATATAAAAATTGGCGCCGGATCAATGGTGAACAGGTCTTTAGAGAGTAAAGGCTTTTACGGTGGTGTGCCGGTCAGACTAATCAACGAAACAGAGTGACGACGGTTGGGATTTCAGGAAAGTTGTTTGCCGGCAATTGATTCCCGGATTGACTTCCTGATTCTGTTTAATTCCCCAGCCAAAGCATCCTGAATTATTCTTATTTTTTTTATTAGTTGAATCTGCCTATGTTGTTCTATAATTCCAAATATAAATTAACGTGTCAGCACTTAGCAAAACAGTATTTAAGGGAGTTGTTTGGAGTCTTCTCAATACATTTGGAAAATTCGCATTAAAGTTCTTTTTTGCCCTGGCTATCACCCGTATACTTACGCCAAGGGACTACGGGTTGGTGGCTTATATGGGTCTGTTTTTAGGAGTAGCGTCCTGGCTTTCGGAAGGAGGCTTCGGCACGGCGCTTATACAAAAAAAAGAGGCCATCGATATTGATTTTTCAACGGCGTTTTATTTTAATTTTTCCGTTAGTACTTTCTTCTTTGTTCTATATTTTTTTTTGGCTCCATGGGTCGCCGGTTTTTTTAACGAGCCGGAATTGACAATGATCATGAGAGTCACCAGCTTAAATATAGTTTTCAATTCCTTGTGTTATATCCACCATATCAAGCTGATCAAATCCATTGATTTTAAAAAGCAGGCTGTTATAAATTTTTCTGGTTCGGTTATAGCCGGGACAGTAGGGTTGTCGATGGCGCTGCTGGATTATGGGTATTGGGCACTGATCATCCAGACCTTAACGGGAGGTATTTTGCATATGTTTGGTTTATGGTATGCAGTAAAATGGAAGCCGTTATTACAATTCAGTGTTTTTTCTTTTCGTGAGCAGTTTAAATTTGGTTCCCGGGTGTTTGTCCAGGGTCTGTTTGAAAGCATTTTCAGGGAAATTCATTCTGCGGTGATAGGGAAAACATACCGCACAACTGCATTAGGGAACTACTCCCGTGGCCAGAAATTTTATGAGCTTTTTATTGTGGAGACGGGTCTTGCCATTAACCAGGTGCTCTATCCTACGATGGTAAAAAAAACTGACGAAAAGGATAAACACAAGAAAGCCTATGCAACAAGTTATAATATACTTTTCTTTATTGCCGCGCCGTTGAGTTTATTCTTGTTTTTGCTTGCAGAACCTATAGCTCTTGTTTTATTGACCGACAAGTGGATAGGCGCAGTGCCGTTTATGAAACTATATTTCTTGGCCGGATTCATTTATATGTTGATTTATTTCAATTCCATAACCGTTTTGTCGGCCAATAGAGCCGGTCTATACCTGAAAATGGATGTAATCCGCAATGTTTTAATGTTAGTTGCTTTGGCAATAACATTTAAATACAGTATCCAGGCGATCATTGTTGGATGGCTTGTTGTTAATTATATTTTTTACTTTGTCTATGAGAGGAAGATGTTTAGTTTAAACTATTATGAACCGGGAAAGTATTATAGGATGTTCGAGGTCCTGGTGTGTCTTTTACCTTTATTTCTTTTTTACCTGGCTTCGGCTTATCTTATTGCTGTTCCGTTAATTCTTCTCCTCGTAAATGCTTTGGCGCAACCCCTCCTGTACCTGTTGACAATGCGTTATTCTGGTTTCGGGGTTTATAGCGAAATTTCAAATACTTTAAAGCCTTTGTTACCAAAGAAAATCAGATTTGTTTTGTAACTGAAATTTGGTTGCACAGTGATTTCAATTTAACCGACCCGGCAAAGATTGTTGAAACAGCTAATTTCCCTTTTGCGTTAGTTATTATCCCCGGGGAAGAGAAAGAGTATTGAGTATGAAATCTGCATTATTGGGAATAGAATATTTTTCTTCCATGATTTTTCGCATCCATGCTACTTTTTCTGCCCGTTTATCTTCATGGCTGAGGTAGTACCGGATGATCTCCGGTATTTCTCCAAAATTCTTTACAGCCGGCACATCGGCCTTACCGAAAATCTCTTCCACATTTGCCTGCCATTCCATGACTGGTAATGCACCGGAGCAAAGTGCTTCGGCAAAACGCCAATGTATGGCGTTCAGCAGGCCGGGGTTGGCATCAACCGGTGCAAATTTTGTTGCGTTATACATGTCGTTTAACCGTTCAACTGAAATATGACCACCGCCCTCCCGGGAACGGTAGCATTTTTTTAAGCCAGGGTAATAATTAAACCATCTTTGCCAGGAGTCATCACCATGGATCTGCAGGTCAAATTCGCTGAAACAGCTTAGAAACTTTGCCTTCTTCATCCCCCAACTTGTTTTATAACACATGCCAACATACAACACTTCAGATTTCAACTCATTGTATTGTTCAACCGGCAGGTCCTTTTTAAAATGCTGATTTACCGGCAGGTTGGGATAGAAATAATGGATGTTTTTAATGTCCAGTTTTTTTAAAGCCTCTACCCAAAATGAATCGTACGTATAAATTGCATCAGCATGAAACAGAATTGGCAAAAAATGACGATTAGCCGGTGTATAATATGGACAATCACCAAGAAAGAAAGCGATTTTTGCGCCCCCCTTTTTAAAATGCGCAATGGTGTCAGGTACCATGAGTTCGCTGTTATAAATAAACACAAGGTCTGGCTTAAGACGGTTGTACTCTTCCTTATAAAATTTATTAATTCTTTCGAAGTAATATGATTCCCATTTCAGTCGCCATTTATCAGGTAAACGATACATC
>JANOCH010000655.1:0-2420 GCA_031412015.1 Chitinophagaceae bacterium | reverse complement strand
TGCTGCGGGTGGTTTAGAGAGAGCGGCAAATGTTGTTTTTGCCGATTATATTCGTGCACCACTTCCTTAATTTTCCCCGCAGTAAGCCAAAAAAACGACACTAAAAACTGACACTGCAAATGCTATATATTTCATGGAGTTTGCTTTAACGCCTGTCAAAATACATAACTATCTCAATAAAGCAAAATAGAGTGGGAGGTTTATCAAAAATAGGAGATTGGGGAAGATAATTACAGGCGTGAGTAAAAAAATCAACATTCCGCAAAAATGAACTTTGCGGAATGTTGGTGAGCAGGGGTCATTAGCAATGGCCTAAAAGCCAATACAGTAACGCGAACACGACAATAAAGCCAAGGCAGCCGCCTCCCCATTTATAAGCACCATATCCTGCCAGAAGTGTTCTGAGCCAATTTTGCATAATATTTAATTTAGATACGCATAATATTAAAAAAAGCATGCCAGATAGCACGGAGGCAAATGTAGGACTGAATAAGATTGCAGATTCCCGCACGGGCCAGTAATAGATACAGCGAGTTAAAACTTGTAATTAGAGCTGATCGATTTTACGTTGAATGCTTCGTTTGTCGGTATTGGTTTTAGCAAGTGCGATCACTTTATTAAAATTTTCTATGGCTTTGTCGGCATCTGTTCCTTATGGATCAAACAGCCAATCGGTGGAGTTGTCAAAGGCAATTACTGCCTGGTTTCAGGCAAGGCATCAAATTCTTTTCTTTTATTTTCAAACCAGGTCTGCATCGAATCCGGTGTTTTCATGAGCTGTTTCATTTCATTCATCGCTTCCAGGTGATCTTTATCCCCTTTTTGAAACATTTCCATTCCATGCTTTTTACTCAACTCGGCCATTTCTTCAAAACTGTTCGCATGAAACGCCATGTCACATGCTCCTCCCAGTTGTTTGCAGGTCATTGTTTTCATTGCCATGATTTGTTTACGTGTGTACTAATTTATACAATTTACTTGTTGAATTCTCCAAAGTGCCAGAGAATCCCTGAGGGGTCATGCAAAAAACATTCACTGCCCCAATCTAATTTTCGAATGGGAGTTAGTCTCACATTTTCATATTTGGCCGGGAGGTCCAACGCTACCAGTTCGTTCCAATATTGATCAACGTCTTCTACTTCTAAAAAAACCATGGTATTATCGATCCAGTCTTTTACGTAAGCGTCTTGTAAATAAAAACGCAGGTCTTGCATGGCAAAAACCGAGAAATTATGTGTCAAAATGGTTTCACGGAATCCCAGGTCACGATAAAAACTCCTTGAAATTTCAAAATCTTTGGCGCCAATAAAGGGCCGGATTGATCTGACTTTTTGTTCCATTGTTTCTTGATTTTAATTTACACAAAGCTGGCGCAAACAAGGTAAAGTAAAATTGATTGCAAGCAAGAAATCAGGCAATTCTTGCCCTGACCCTGCTTAGCGTTTCGGGGGTCATTCCCAAATAGGAGGCAATTTGCATTTGTGGAAAGCGGTTTATCCAATCAGGGTGTTTTAACAGGAGCTCTTCATACCGTTCGTTGGGATTTTTTGTGCTTATCGAAGCCAAATGAGTTGTCGGAATCGTCAGATTTGCAATGACGGCATTGAGCATACGAAAGCAGGGATACAGATCCATCAGCTCGTGAATGTCCCGGAGGCTGATGAAAGCGATATCTGATGGTTCAAATGCTTCGATATAGTGTTTTGAAGGTTGTTGAATCAGGAAGCTTTCAACATCGGCGGCCCACTGGTTTTCTGTAAAAAAATTGATGGTGAGTTCACCCCGTTCTGTATTTGTGTAAAATCGTAAACTTCCGTTATTAATAAAAGCCAGGTAACTGGAAATTTGATTGGGCTTCAGCAGGAACTCCCTTTTTTTTAGTTTTTTGAAAGTTAGCCTATGTGCAAATTGGTTTAGTTGTTCTTCCGAAAAGGAATAAAGTTGTAAAAGTGAAATTTTTATCGCGGAAAGATCAGCCATTTACGTTTTCGAATAGTAGTTGCTAAAATTTAAGGCATCATTTAACGATGATCATTTGTCGCCCCGTGCTGCTTCCTGCGGCCTTCAGTATATAAGTTTTTAATTGATACAATTTAAGTCAATAACTGTTCAAAAAAACCACCTATCTGTTTTTCCCGATCAACAAAATGAAGTTCCAGGATCCACTCCCTTTTATTACCATTCGCATCGGGTAAAAACATATCAGTATGATTGTCCGGGTGAACATATAGCTGGTGATTTCCGGGCTCTAATCTTTCATGTGGAAATTCACCAATAAGATGTCCCGCCAGCTCCCCGCCAAAAGTCCAGCCATATTGATTGGCTTTTTCCACTGTATAATGATATAGGTCAGATGCTGGTAATTTTGCCTGTTGATGAAACCATTCTTTTGCTTCATGCCATGCCCTTTCAATATCGCG
>JANOCH010000654.1:0-9142 GCA_031412015.1 Chitinophagaceae bacterium | reverse complement strand
TAAATTTTAGCGTTGCAAAATAGTTATTATTATCTATAAGTCAGAACAGGAATGACCAAATAAGTCAAATGGTAAAATTGTCAACAAACCTCTCACATCAAGTTTCAAACTTCCAACTTTACTTCGTATTTCCTTAGCTTTGCGTCTTCATTATCCAGGGGTTTCATTCAATTTATTTACAAAATTTTCATGGAAATAACCGTCAAAACAGCACAACAACTCAGGCTGACCGAAGAAGAATTTGAATTGATCAAACAAAAGCTGGGTCGCCTGCCGAATTTTAATGAGCTATGTGCTTTTTCCGCAATGTGGAGTGAACATTGCAGCTATAAAAATTCTATCAAATGGTTGAAGACCCTGCCGCGGGAAGGTGGTAAAATGCTGGTAAAAGCCGGCGAGGAAAACGCGGGGCTGATGGATATTGGTGATGGGCTGGGAGTCGTCTTTAAAATCGAATCACATAATCACCCTTCTGCCATAGAACCCTTCCAGGGCGCCGCCACAGGAGTAGGAGGTATTCATCGCGATATTTTTACCATGGGCGCAAGACCGATTGCCGCTCTCAATTCACTTCGTTTTGGAAACCTCGAAGAGGATAAAACACAACATTTGCTTTCAGGGGTAGTGCATGGTATTGGCCATTATGGTAATTGTTTTGGCGTACCTACTGTCGGTGGCGAAATTTATTTTGATCAATGTTACCATACCAATCCCCTGGTGAATGCGATGAGCGTCGGTATTGTAAAAGCAGGTGAAACAGTGTCAGCTACAGCTTTGGGAAAAGGCAACCCGGTAATGTTTGTTGGAAGTGCCACAGGTAAGGATGGGATTGGCGGTGCTTCTTTCGCGTCGGCTGATATTACTGCCGAAAGTACGCAGGAGTTACCTGCCGTGCAGGTGGGCGACCCTTTCCAGGAAAAGAAACTGCTGGAAGCGTGCCTGGAGGTTATACAAACCGGTGCGGTAGTGGGTATGCAGGATATGGGTGCGGCAGGAATTATTTGTTCTACCGCGGAGATGAGTGCCAAGGGCGAAGTGGGTATGCGGATCGATCTGGATAAAGTACCCACTCGTCAGAAGAATATGAAAGCGTGGGAACTGCTGCTCAGTGAGAGCCAGGAGAGAATGCTGATGGTCGCCGAAAAAGGAAAGGAGGACCTGGTAAGAAAAGTATTTGAAAAATGGGATCTGCCTTGCTCGGTGATTGGTGAAGTAACGGATGATGGTATCCTTAACTTTTATATGCATGGAGAATTGGAAGCCTCCCTACCTGCTTATGAACTGGTACTGGGTGGCGGAGCCCCACAGTATGAAAGGGAGTATAAAGAGCCGGCTTATTTTGAAGAAATAAAAAAAGGTAACAGCTTAGTCATACCAGAACCAACTGATCTGAAATCGATAGCAGAGCAGATCATTCAATTGCCATCGATCGCGTCCAAGCGCTGGATATATACTCAATATGACAGTATGGTGGGAACGGTCAATACATCCACCAATACACCAACCGATGCTTCTATAGTTTTGGTAAAAGGCTCAAAAAAGGGCCTGGCTGTCACAACGGATTGCAATAGTCGTTATGTTTACGCCGATCCTTATAAAGGCGCTATGATAGCTGTCAGCGAAGCGGCAAGAAATATTGTTTGCAGTGGCGGCCAGCCGCTGGGTGTAACTAACTGTTTGAATTTCGGTAATCCTTACGATCCGGAAGTATATTACCAGTTTGTCAATGCGATTAAAGGAATGGGTGATGCCTGCCGCAAATTTGATACACCGGTTACAGGAGGTAATGTTAGTTTTTATAATCAGAACCCCGATGGTCCCGTAAATCCCACGCCTACAATTGGTATGGTTGGTTTGCTGGAAGACGTTACTAAAAAAATGACATTGGATCTGAAAGAAGAAGGTGATGTACTTTATTTATTGGGTCAATCGAAGAATGACATTAACTGTTCCGAATACCTGCATAAAGTATTGAATGTAAAATTTTCTCCGGCGCCTTATTTCGACCTGGATGGAGAATATGCCTTGCAACAAAAAATAATTGAAGCGATCACTAAAAAAATGATCCGCTCTGCGCATGATATAAGTGAAGGGGGATTGTTTGTTACCTTATGTGAAAGCGGATTCAATCGTGAGCTCGGGTTTTCGGTGATCACCAATAGTGGTTATCGCAAAGATGCCTGGCTATTTGGCGAAGCGCAAAGCAGGGCATTGGTATCCGTGGCTTTAACCAAAGTGGGAGAATTTGAAAAATTCCTGGGTGATCTGCCGTATGAGAAAATTGGCGTAGTAACCACGGGAGAATTAGTAATTGATGGTGATTTCTGGGGCACTATTGATTGGTGGAAAGATAAATATGATACGGCGATAGAAACTTTCCTGTCAAAGGAGGAAGCAGGTTCAGCATTAGCGGCGATTTAATTTTTTCTGCTTTTTTATAGGTAGCACTACGGCAAGAATAGTAAAAGGAAAGGGAGCAAATCAATTTGCTCCCTTTCCTTTTTAGAGTACGATTCTAATCCCGGTTATTTTTTCTTTGGCATTAACACCGCATCTATTACGTATGTAACACCATTGCTTGAAATAACATCAGCGATGGTGATGTTCGCACCGTTTACAGACCATTTGCCGTCTTTATACCCAATAGTCAATTCTTCGCCCTGTACGGTTTTTAATTTTTGACCGTCTTTCAGATCGGAAGATTTGAAAGCTCCTTGTACCACATGATAAGTAAGGACCTTGGTCAGGTCAGCCTTCATTTCGGGTTTTAATAATTTATCTACCGTACCTGAGGGTAATTTATTAAAAGCTTCATTTGTGGGGGCAAACACCGTAAAAGGACCAGAACTTTTCAATGTTTCAACCAAGCCCGCTGCGGTAACGGCGGCTACGAGTGTGGAATGATCAGCAGATCCGGCAGCATTATCTACTATATCTTTTGATGGCACCATATTAGCGCCACCTACCATTACACCGGTTTCTGCTTTAGGTTGTTCCATAGTGGTACTGGTGTCCATGTTAGTTGCAGAATCTTTTTCAGTACTGCTGGCGCTTTCGTTATTACAAGAAGCAAAGAACAGGCCCGAAATAAGGGATGCTGAAAACAGCAAACGCATTTTGTTTTGCATAAAATTGATTTTGATTTTTATAGTTTCCTTACCTACGAAACAAAAATGTTTCCGGTTTTCATTTTGGGTAAAAAAATATATGTATCACGCTTTTGTTTAAGAGTTTGCTGTCAAACAGGCTTAAAAGTTTTAACTTCCACCGTTGTATCTTTATCAAAACAAGCAGAAAATGGGAAAAAAAATCGCCATAATTGGAGGGGGAAACCTGGGGACAGCTATTGCCGAAGGATTATTGAAAAGTAAATTCAGTAAGGCAGCAGATATTACTGTTACAAAAAGAAACACCGCTACGCTTAAATCATTAAAAGATAAAGGAGTTAATATAACTGATGATAACAGTGTAGCGGTAAAAAAAAGTGAAGTGATCATACTGGCCGTTAAACCTTTCCAGGTAGCCGATGTATTGAATGGAATAAAAAAAGAATTGGCCGCCGATAAGATATTGATATCAGTAGTGACCGGTGTACTGATCAGTGAAATGGAAAGCATTGTCAAAAAGAATATTGCTTATTTCAGGGCTATGCCTAATACGGCCATCGCCATACAGGAAAGCATGACGTGTATCTGCAGTAAGGATGCCGACAATGTTACTGTCAAATATGTAAATGATCTGTTTAGCACGGTAGGCAAGGTAGTAACGATTGACGAAAAATTGATGGAAGCCGCTACGATACTGGCGGCATGTGGTACTGCTTACGCCATGCGTTATATCCGCGCCAATATACAGGGGGGTATTGAAATTGGTTTTGATGCGGCCACTGCTTCGCTCATTTCCGCTCAAACGGTAAAAGGAGCGGCTGAATTATTATTGCAAAAAGGATCACATCCTGAACAGGAGATAGATAAAGTTACCACACCTAAGGGCTGCACTATTGCAGGGTTAAACGAAATGGAGCACCAGGGCTTTAGTTCTTCGTTGATTAGGGGGATTGTGGCGAGTTATAAGAAGATCGCAAAGGATTGATGTTTTCGTGTATAATCATTTTGATTTTTTTCTGATAAGTAACCTTACAAAATTAAATAGACTACTCGTGTCTTGCCGGGCTTGACCCGGCATCCTTTTCTCAAAATGGTTTTGAATTAAGCAAAGACACCGGGTTGAGCCCGGTGTGACAGGAAGAGTGTTTATGTAGCTGAAAACATTTTTATTAGCCCAGTAAATTATCCGTTTAAATCCTACTGCTTATATACCACTCCGCCTTTCATTACAAAAACCACCTTACCAAACACCTTTGCATCTTTCAGCGGATCGCCATCAACGGCTATAATATCAGCGAGTTTATTTACTTCAATGCTGCCAAGCTTATCCTTCTCACCTAATAGTTCAGCTGCGCTGATAGTGGCGGCTTTAATAGCTTCCATGGGTTTCATACCGGCTTCTATCATATAGCCAAATTCCAACCAGTTCATACCATGTCTGAAAACACCTGCATCTGTACCAAAGGCGATCTTTACTCCTTCTTTATAGGCTTTGGCAAATGTTTTTTGTATCTGCGGACCGGTGGACAGCGCTTTGGGCGTAACAATATCCGTATAGTAGCCAGGAATTTTGGCACTGTCAGCTGTTGATTTACCTGCTATGATAGTAGGGACATACCAGGTACCATATTGTTTCATCAGCTTAATGCCTTCATCATCCATAAATGTGCCGTGTTCAATGGAACTGACGCCTGCGCGGATAGCCCTTTTCATTCCCTCGGCGCCATGAGCATGTGCGGCTACTTTAAATCCATAATCTTTGGCGGCTGTTACAATTGCTTTTATTTCTTCTTCCATAAACTGGGCGTTGGCTCCGTCCTTTGCCTGGCTGAGCACACCGCCGGTCGCTGTTATTTTGATAAGGTCAGAACCATCTTTATAACGTTGCCTCACTCCCTGGTAGGCATCTTCTGATCCGTTGACCACTCCTTCTCTTGGTCCGGGGTCGCCCATCAGGTCCTTTCGATAGCCATTGGTTGGATCAGCATGACCACCGGTAGTGGCGATTGATTTTCCAGCTGTATAGATTCTTGGGCCGGTTATCCATCCCTTATTAATTGCATTTCGGAGTGAAATATTTACGCCGCTACCGCCGAGGTCTCTTACGGTCGTGAAACCAGACATCAGCGTCACATTCACATACCGGATCGATTCAAACGCTATGTCGGCGGGATTAAGAATAAACCGATCCGCTACATTACCTTTTTTTGTTTCCATTTCAACATGCACATGCATATCGATCCAGCCTGGGGTAACGGTCCTGGTTTTTAGGTCAATGGTCTTGTCATTGGTACCGGCTTGGGTGAACCCGTTTTCAATCCCAATGATCTTATCTTTCTCCACTACGATCGAAATGTTCTTTTTTGGTTCTTCGGAAATGCCATCTATTAATGTGCCGCACCAGATATAGGTTTTTTGGGCCACTAATATTGACGTAACAAATAAACACAAAAGTGCAACAAAGATTTTTTTCATCAGCAATGGTTTTATGAAATGAATGTAACTGTTTTTGACGGTATAAAGACGGGCTATTGAAATTGCAGTTTACGTACCAACTTTTTGCAGACGGTAAGATTTAATCTGGCAGTTGGGATTTAAACTAAATTTTATACTCACAAATGTTTTTAAGTAAATTCATTTATCGGCACTGGTATAACCGGATGATTATTTTACATGAGAAAAAGGCCTCTGCAAACTTTACGCTTAGTAGTTGTAATAGCATTTTTACTTTTGTTGCCTACACAACAAATTTTGTCCCAATGCGGGTTGGGACAGAGTCCGTCCACCGCTCACCCCATATGCGGGTTAGGAACTTTTTACAAGGGTGTAGTAAGCGAATGTATACCCCGTTATATTCCGGCGCCGGGTCAGTCAACCTGTATCAATCATGATCCGCTCAAATATCTCGCGGCGAAACCCTTTTGGTATAGATTCACTTGTTATAAATCAGGTACCCTGGGCTTTCTGATAGAGTTTAATGAAGCTATGGATGACTATGCATTCCAACTTTATGATATAACAGGTCGTAATCCGGAAGATGTGTATACCGACACTACATTATTTGTCTTGGGTAACTGGTCAACGATTAAGCTGGGTTTTGTGGGCACAAAGGAACGAGCCAATCTTTTATTTGGTTGTGCGCTACCAGATGTATCGGCTTATAATTATATGCCCGACATTATTGAAGGACACGATTACGTGCTACTGGTCAATCATACCGCTGCAGGACCACAGGGTGGATATAAGATCACTATGCAGGGAGGGACGGCAAATATTAGTGATCCGAAAGTTCCCGTCCTTGAAAAAGCGCAGACTAGTTGTGCCGCAACATTGGTGCGGGTAAAATTTTCTAAAAAAATTCTTTGCAGCAGTATTTCTCCCGATGGCAGTGATTTCAAAATAAGCGATCCTTCTGTTTCTATTATTGCCGCATCGGGCAGTAATAGCTGCCATGATGGCTTTGAAACAGATACGGTGACATTGACCCTTGGTCGAGGCCTCCCGCAAGGTAATTATAACTTACTTATAAAAAATGGCTCAGATAACAACACCTTGCTGAGCTCTTGTCTTGTATCTGTGGCGATCAATAGTGGCATTTCGTTTAACCTGGCAGGTGATACAAAGGCTGCGTTTAATGCTTCCAACTTCGTTTGCCCGGGTGATGCAATCGTTTTTACCAATGCAAGTGAAGGCAATATTGTAAGCTGGGATTGGGATTTTAAGAACGGTCAAACCAGTACAGAGCAGTCGCCGCCTGCACAATCTTATCCGCACGTTTCAGCGGACCGCGAACTCCAGGTAAGGCTCGCTATACGAGATGCTGATAATTGCACCGATACAGCATACCAGCTGGTAAAGCTGATCTATAATTGTTATATAGCCGTTCCTTCCGCCTTCACCCCAAATGGTGATGGTATCAATGATTTTTTATACCCCATCAATGCCTATAAGGCTACAGGTCTGACCTTCAGGGTGTTTAACCGTCGTGGCCAGCTATTGTTTCAAACAAAAGACTGGACACGCAAATGGAATGGAAGTTTTCGTGGTGATAAACAACCGGTAGGTGTTTATGTGTGGCTACTTGACTATACAGATGACCGGAATAATAAAATAACAAAAAAGGGAACAACGGTATTGATACGATAAGGAAAAAAAAGCATGATGATTTGCTATTTTTTCTTGTCGCAACCCGATCTTGGTGAAAACAAAAGTATTATCTATAACGATCAAACAGGTTAATAATCCATGATTTGCCAAAGCCGGAAAACCGAACGATGAGCCTGGTACAAAGCCGTGTAAATAAAAAATATTTACTACTGAAAAACCCCTGTTTTTCCACATCGATTATTTCAGATTTTAGCAGCTAAAAAAATACCCGTAGCTTTACCTGACCTCTTGGAGTTATCTTCAGTTTACACATGGGTTCGGTGAAGTTTCCGATGGTCAATTGGGTGGGCCGGTTTCTCTGAATTTTTTGAAGAATGATCGATTGATGCAGAACAACTGTTTTGAGCAAATATGTATTTGCCTATCCCATTATAATTTGATACTAAACAAATTGACCCTATATGGCAAAGTACATTTTTGTAACAGGCGGCGTTTCTTCTTCGTTGGGTAAGGGGATCATTGCCGCATCACTTGCCAAGCTGTTGCAGGCAAGGGGTTTAAAGGTTACTATCCAGAAATTGGATCCTTACATTAATGTCGATCCCGGCACCCTCAATCCCTATGAACATGGCGAATGTTATGTGACCGAAGATGGAGCTGAAACAGATCTTGATCTGGGTCACTATGAAAGGTTCCTGAATATTTTTACTTCTCAGGCCAATAACGTCACTACTGGCCGTATATACCAAACTGTGATCAATAAAGAAAGGGAGGGGGCTTATCTCGGCAAAACCGTACAAGTGGTACCGCATATTACCGATGAGATCAAGCGGCGCATGATGGTGCTCGGACAGGATGATACTTACGATATTGTGATCACGGAAATTGGCGGCACCGTAGGTGATATTGAAAGTTTGCCCTTCGTGGAAGCCGTTCGCCAATTGCAATGGGAACTGCCCGAAGAGGATACAGTGGTTATTCACCTGACGCTGATTCCGTACCTGAAAGCAGCAAAAGAGCTAAAGACCAAACCAACCCAGCACAGCGTAAAGATGCTGAGCCAGGAAGGGGTGCATCCCGATATCATTGTTTGCCGGATGGAAAGGTCCTTATCATTAGAACTGCGTCGTAAGATCGCCTTGTTTTGCAATGTAAAGCCGGAAGCCGTGATAGAAGCCGTGGATGCGACAACCATTTATGAAGTGCCGTTAACCATGATGCGGGAGAAGCTGGACCTGATCTGTCTAAAGAAGCTCAATATCACTCAATACAATGAGCCGGTTCTGACCAAATGGAAGGAGTTTTTGGATAAATTGAAATACCCTAAGAGCAAGGTAACCATTGGCTTGATAGGTAAGTACCTGGAGCTGCAGGATGCCTATAAATCGATACTGGAGTCCTTTGTTCATGCAGGTGCCATGAATGAATGCCAGGTGCAGATTGTGAATGTGCATAGCGAATATATCACTGAAAATAACGTGTGTGAAAAGCTGGCAGGTTTGGATGGATTGCTGGTAGCACCGGGTTTTGGTCAGCGTGGAGTGGAGGGAAAGATAACAGCGGTCAAGTATGCCAGGGAAAGAGGATTGCCCTTCTTTGGTATCTGCCTCGGAATGCAGATGGCTGTAATTGAATTTGCCCGTAACGTGATGGGGTTGAAGGATGCAAATTCTACTGAGATGGATCCTAATGCTAAGGATCCCGTCATTGACCTGATGGAAGAACAAAAAGAAATTACTATCAAAGGAGGTACGATGCGTTTAGGCGCCTATCCCTGCGATATAAAAGAAGGCACCTTAGCTTATACAATATACGGCAAGCCAACCGTCAGTGAGCGTCATCGTCATCGCTGGGAGTTTAACAATAAATACCTGGAGCCATTTGAAAAAGCTGGTATGATAGCCAGTGGAAAAAACCCAGGTACCGGT
>JANOCH010000653.1:0-14008 GCA_031412015.1 Chitinophagaceae bacterium | reverse complement strand
GGGCAGGCGGAACGCGACGCACTGGCAAGACCCGCCAAGCTCCAGCGCCATCATGAGACCGGCCCGATCAGGGCTGCCGCGGAAAGCCCGCATCCAGCCAATGCAAAAGGCACGGTGAGGCCATCACTCATGCCAATCACGATATCCGTGAGAAGAGCACTGCTGCGCAAACGTTTTTCTTCGTGGTGAAGACGTGTGTCCATATGTGAAGGGTGAATGGTCAATAGTCAATAGTCAATAGTCAATATAAAAAGCATGCAAGCTACAAGTTAAATGCTGTCGTTATTCACCATTCACCTCTAGTCGAGGCAAGTTAACGAGTGACGAATGATACCAGCACATTCCAGTACCTGTTCCCTGGTTATTACCAGAGGCGGAGCGAAACGTATCTTATCACCGTGTGTTGGTTTTGCCAGTAAGCCGTTTTCTTTTAATTGTAGACAAAGTTCCCAGGCTGCTTCGGGATTTAGATGCTGAATAACGATCGCGTTTAATAATCCTTTGCCGCGAACCAGGCTGATATGTTTTGAATTCAGTTTTCTTAATTCCCTACGTAAGAGTTCACCCATGGCAGTTGCATTCTCCGTCATTTTTTCGTCTTTCAACACCTGCAATGAAACGATCGCCGTTCTACAAGCCAACGGACTTCCACCGTAGGTTGATCCATGCTCGCCTGGCTTTATCGTCAGCATGATCTCATCATCGGCCAGTACAGCGCTTACCGGCATCATGCCTCCGCTTAATGCTTTGCCCAATAATAATATATCAGGTCTTACATTTTCATGATCACAAGCCAGCATTTTTCCTGTCCTGGCAAGACCCGTCTGTATCTCGTCAGCCATGAATAATACATTCGCCTGTTCGCAAAGCTGTTTGGCTTTGGCCAAATAGCCATCGTCCGGGACCATGACACCAGCTTCGCCCTGTATGGGCTCAACTAAAAAGCCCGCGACATTTTTATTTTCCAAAGCTTGTGTCAATGCTGGAATATCGTTGTAGGGAATTACTTCAAAACCCGGAAGGAATGGACCAAAATTATTAGTCGAAGAAGGATCGCTGCTAAAGGAGATCACTCCTGTTGTTCTGCCATGAAAATTTCCTTCGCAGACAATGATCGTGGCTTTATTGGCCGGAATATTTTTTACTTCATAAGCCCATTTCCGGCAAAGCTTGATCCCTGTTTCTACGGCTTCTACACCGGTATTCATCGGTAATACTTTGTCGTAGCCAAAGTATTGGGTAATAAATTGTGCGTATTCCCCCAGCAGGTCACTATGAAAAGCCCGGCTGGTCAGTGTCAGTTTTTGCGCCTGCTCCATAAATGCCTTTACAATGGCTGGGTGACAATGTCCCTGGTTGACGGCTGAGTAGCCGCTCAGGAAATCATAATATTTTTTTCCATCCACATCCCATACAAAAATACCTTCACCCCTCGATAATACTACAGGTAAAGGGTGATAATTATGTGATCCATATTTTTCTTCCAATCCGAGATAATGATTCGATCTTTCCGACAAGTTTATTGTTGATTGCATGATAATAGAATTAATTAGTGTTAAAATGGGAACCTTACTGGGTGAAACGATTGGAAATAGATAGGGTTCAGTCAACGCATGGCGGACAAAGCGAAGGAGGAAGTTCCTTAGTGGTTAAGCAAATCAAGATTATTTGCCAGGAATAATTCTATGGAAGGTTTGCAATTGATAACGCAATTATTTGTCGCAAGGTACAAAATTTATTTTTTTGAAGAGACAACTATAAAAACAATTTAATGGATTATATCGTTCCTGCACAGACCCGTATCGGGCATGTGCATTTGAAAGTAGCCGACCTGGAGAGATCTTTGTCATTTTACCGGGATCTGCTGGGCTTTAAGGAGATGCAACGATATGGCGACAGCGCCGTATTTATTTCGGCTGGGGGCTATCATCATCATATTGGTTTAAATACCTGGTACAGTAAAAATGCGCCACCGGCTCCTGCCAGGTCCGCAGGATTATTTCATACCGCTCTTTTATATCCCACCAGGAAAGACCTGGCTCAAATTCTAAAACGATTAATTGAAGCAAAGTATCCATTGACCGGAGCCTCCGATCATGGAGTATCCGAAGCTTTGTACCTTGATGATCCGGACAGTAACGGGGTTGAATTGTATTGGGATAAACCTAATGATCAATGGCCGGTTGATTCGCAGGGAAACCTGCAAATGGTCACTGAAGCATTGGACCTTGAGGAATTACTGAAATTAGCTATGTAGTTCTTTTAGAAAATAGTGAGAAGGGAATTGAAGATTTGTAATTGCATCTTTCCTGAAAATTCCATACAAGGTACTGCCGCTGCCGCTCATCGAAGCATATACAGCGCCCTCTTCATAAAGTTTGTTTTTTATGGCTTCAATTTCCGGGTATTGAAGAAAAACTGATTTTTCAAAATCATTTACCAATTCATTCTTCCAGGTCTCAACAGGTTGTTGAATGATCTTATTCAATGATTTGGTTGGCAGGGCGGGAGTGATGCCGGAAAAGGCCTTTCCGGTGTTGATATGAATACCGGGATTAACAATAATAAATTTATAAGCCGAAAGATCCAGTATTATCGGTTCCATTATTTCTCCCCTGCCTTCAGCAAAGGCCGGTTTGTTGATGATGAAGAACGGGCAATCACTGCCCAATTGTAACGCATAATCGATCAGTTGATGGATTGTTAGCTGAAGCCCGAATTTTTCATTCAGCAATTTTAAGGTAAAGGCTGCATCCGCACTGCCGCCTCCAAGGCCGGCGCCTGTGGGAATAGCTTTGTGCAGATGAATCTTTGCAGGAGGCAACGCCGGGTGATTTCTTTTAATCAGATCATACGCTTTTATACAAAGGTTATTGTCGTTGTCTCCTTCTATGGTTGCTCCGCTGGTAGAAAAGGCTAATGAAGAGTTTTCATCCGGTAACCGGATTATTTCTAACGCATCAAATAAAGGGAGGGGGTAAAATATCGTTTCCAGGTCATGATAACCATCACTTCTTTTGCGAAGAATGTTAAGGCCGAGGTTGATCTTGCAATTGGGGAAAATAATCACGGATTAATAGATTAAAATGGATTTCACGGAAGCTGTGATTATTATTAACTAGAATAAATGGTTGTGACGTTACAATTGGGGGATAATCTGTGAAATCTTCAAAATCTTTAAATCAGCGATTCTTCTTGCGGGTGTTTATCTCATCCCTGATAGCAATGGCCCGGATATAGTCTTCGTTTTCGAGCACCTCATTCAACAGCACATCGAGTTCTTCAAGGGTCATTGTTTTCAGGTCTTCGTTGCCGGTAGAACCCTGTTCTTCCACCACCACCTCTTGTTTGGCTTTTTTCTTTTTTCCGGTGCCGGAGCCCGTGTCTTCCATCAGTATGCCTGCACTTTCAAGAATATTTTCGTAGGTATAAATAGGGCAGCCAAAACGAACGGCTAATGCCAACGCATCGGAGGTTCTGGAATCAATTTCGATCGTATCGTGTTCGGATGAACAAACAAGTTTGGAGTAAAATATACCTTCCTGGAGGTCGCAGATAATGATCTCATGGAGGTCGATAGCGAAAGCATTCATGAAATTCTTTACCAGGTCATGGGTCAGGGGACGGCTGGGTTGCATTTTTTCCAGGGCTACGGCGATGGCCTGGGCCTCAAATCCGCCAATGACGATGGGAAGGCGGCGCAGGCCGTTTACCTCCCCAAGCACTACGGCGTAGGAATGTGTTTGAGTAATGCTATGTGATAGGGCCACTATTTCCAGTTCTATTTTCTTCATAAAATATCCACGAAACTAAGGATTTTGAAGCAAAAAAATAGGTGTAAAAAAAAGCCCCTTTTTGCCATTACTCATTGAATTTTAGGCTGTAACCTTTTGGATTACGAAATACGGAGCCCGGCAGGGCTTTTTTCGCAGGCAGTATTTCTTTTGCCTCACAGGAAAGAATAATGGCTATTGGGCCCTGCTCAATTTTTATTTCGGTTCGCAGGGCGATATTTCCATTGGTAAACAAGGGAACCATTTGAATCATTTTCAGCGAATCCGGAACCGGGAAAATGAGATCTTTGGCATAAAATATTTTTATTTCTCCTTTTGAACTAACAATCGCCGAATCTTTGACTTCCTCTTTTGAAAAGGGACCGGTAGTGAATTCGATACAGGGATGGTTTAAAATAATAATGGACTTTTGAAGGTTTGAGCCCAGATCAGGAATATCCTGTTTCTTGTGGTTTAAGCTCATTCGTTCCCTTTCTATTATTTTGCCTTCCTCTTTAATCCGGTCAATGACTGCATCTTTAAAATTAAGAATGATCGTTTCATTTTTAAGATCCATTCCCTCCGAAGTTTTCCTGATGGTAGTGACTATTTTTATTTTATCCTTTTTGAAATAAGCCATCATGTCAACGAGGGCGGCGCTATCTTTTTTTACCGTTAGCTCGTAGCGTATAACACCTTCAAAAACTGGCTGTCCGATTGCTGTGATGGATAAAAAAATAAGAATCGTTGGGAAAAAATATTTCATGTAAAATAAAATAAGCCAAATGAAAGTACATCATTTGACTTATTTTTCTCTCTCTGTAATGAACGGTGAATTATGAAAACCGCAGAAGCCTTCAACCTTTCGTATTCAGGCTCGTCGCTGTTATGCTACTCCTCTTAATTTTTTGATCGCATCGGTGATTTTAGGCACTATTTCAAACGCGTCGCCGATAATTCCATAATCAGCGGCTTTAAAGAAAGGCGCTTCAGGGTCTTTATTGATGACAACGATCACTTTACTACGGTTAACACCGGCCAGGTGCTGAATAGCGCCTGAAATACCGATAGCGATATACAGATTTGGCGCGATGGCAAAACCAGTTTGACCTACGTGTTCATTATGCGGGCGCCAATGAGCATCTGCTACCGGGCGGCTACAAGCCGTAGCAGCGTGTAATACTTTGGCCAGGTCTTCCACCATTCCCCAGTTTTCGGGTCCTTTCAAACCACGGCCCGCACTTACGACAATCTCCGCCTCTGTCAAGGGCACTTCACCACTTGCTTTGGTGGTACTGGTTACTTTTATTCTAGGGGTATCTATTGTTGCATCAAAAGCTGCCACTTCCGCTGTTCCTTGTCCTTCTACAATTTTATAGGCATTGGCATTTAAGGAAATAATTTTTACCGGCGTAGTAACGGAAATATTGGCAAAGGCTTTACCTGAAAAAACATTCTTTTTAACCGTAAAACCATTTCCTGTCTCGGGCAATGCCACCGCACCGGAAACCAATCCCGCTTTTAACCGGGCTGAAAGACGGGGAGCGATCGCTTTTCCATCCATATTATTGGAGAATACCACTACGGTAGCGCCTGTTTTTTCCACTACCTGTGCGATGACCTTTGTATAAAGTTGCGCGTCGAGATGATCAAGAGTGGCATTGTTGACATGGTGAATTTTTTTAGCGCCATATTTTCCCAATGCAGCAAGATCATCTGACGAACTGCCCAATACTACTCCTTCGGCTGTAGTGCCCAACTGTTCGGCTATTTTAGCGCCATAGCTCAAAGCTTCCAGCGAAGATTTTTTTACGTGGGCCTCTGATTGATCGATAAATATTAAAACACTCATGGTATTTGGTTGATAAGTTGATTAGTTGAAATGTTGAGCAAAGAACCGAACGATGAAGAGTGCGACGCAACAGGCGATGCCATAAAAAACCGAAGTTGGTAGCACCATCATCAATTATTAAAAGAACTTGGTTGTTTAAAAAGCAGTTGCAACCTAAGTCATCCACCGATGACATTGACTGGCTTTAAATTGCTTTTGCTTCTTCATGTAATAGTCTCACCAGTTCTTCCACATTGTCTGCCGCTACTAATTTGACACCCGCTTTCGCCGGGGGTAAACCAAAACTGGTTACGTTGGTCAATGCCTCCACCGCTGTTGGCTCAACTACTTTTAATGGTTTGGTACGGGCCGCCATGATACCCCGCATATTGGGAATACGCTGTTCCGCCATTCCTTTTTGCGCACTGACCACTACGGGCAAATTCACTTCATTTATTTCCTCACCGCCTTCTATCTCACGGGTGATGGTGGCTTTGCTGCCTTCCACTTCAAATTTTGCGGCCAATGAAACATAAGGCATATCCAATAATTCCGCCACCATGCCACCGATAGACGAACCATTATAATCAATTGTTTCTTTACCGGTGAAAATAACATCATACCCGCCCTCTTTTGCTATGGTAGCGATTTGGGTAGCAATGGTAAAACTATCATGACTATCTATGTTCACCCTGATGGCTTCATCGCCACCCAATGCCAACGCTTTGCGGATGATCGGCTCAGCATCTGCCGTGCCCACAGTAACAAGGTGAATAATAGTGGAAGCATCTTTTTCCTTTAGTTCGATAGCCCGTACAAGTGCATACCACTCATCGTAAGGATTGATGATCCATTGTACGCCGTTGCTGTCGAATTTCGTGTTGTTGTCGGTGAAAGCTATTTTTGCCGTTGTGTCCGGCGTCTTCGAGATACAAACTAAAATCTTCATGACAGGGGATTTGGTGATCGTTAGGTTATTAGTTGTTTATGCAACTAAAACAAAGATAAGCGATGAAAATTAAATCCGGGTATTTCCGGGCAATTTTTTTATAGTATATGGAGCGGATAGAAAAGCTGAAACAATTTTTGCAGGCGAGCCCGGGAGACAGCTTTATACAGCATGCATTGGCGCTGGAGTACATAAAATTGGGAGATGATCCAACGGCCCGCCCGCTGTTCGAGGAGCTGTTGAACAGGGAGCCCACTTATGTCGGCAGTTATTATCACCTGGGAAAATTGCTCGAAAGAAATAATGATAAGGACGGTGCTATAAAATGGTATGAAAAAGGGATGGAGGAAGCAAGGAAGGCGGGGGAGAATCATGCTTATGGGGAATTGAGAGGGGCTTTGGAAGAGTTGATATTTTAAGTGTCCTGACCGGTTGGTGAATAATGTAGATTGCCTATTCGTTTATTGATCAAATTCATTTTAGCGAAATACTTTTTAGGATGTCCGCTTTTGTTCCCTGATTAAGTTCTGTCGCGTCGCATTCCCGATAACTATCGGGATCAACTGTAGTAATTCTATTGAACAAATAATGAACCTGCTTCAACGATTTAAAAAATATGTCCGGGAGGAAATCCTTTTTCGCGAAAAGGATAGATTGCTGGTGGCTGTCAGTGGCGGTATAGATTCCGTCGTATTAAGCGAATTGTGTCACCAGGCGGGATATGATTTTGCCATTGCCCATTGCAATTTTCAATTAAGAGATGCGGATAGCGAACGAGATGAAATATTCGTAAGGGAACTGGCCGGAAAATATAATGTGCAGTTTCACGTAGTAAAATTTGAGACAAACGCATTCGCTTCTGAAAAAAGAATATCTACCCAGGAAGCAGCCAGGGAACTGCGTTATAACTGGTTTGAAAAAATCAGGGTGGCAGAAGGTTATCAATATACCTTAACGGCTCATCATGCCGATGATAATATTGAAACGGTACTGATGAATTTTTTTCGTGGAACTGGCATAAAAGGCGTGAGAGGTATTGAATCGAAGCATGGATTTATTATCCGGCCTTTGTTGTTTGCCAGGCGTAGTGAACTGGAAGAATTTTTAACGGAGAATAGACTGGATTACGTTTCTGATTTTACCAACCTTAAGGATGATTACACCCGCAATTATTTCCGCAATAAAGTGATCCCTTTTATTGAAAAATCTTTTCCGGAAGTAAATGAGAATATATTGGCCAATATTTCCCGTTTCAACGAAGTGGAGATGCTTTACCAGCAGGCCATGGATGTACATAAAAAGAAATTGCTCGAGTTCAAAGGAAGTGAAGTGCATATCCCGGTTTTAAAATTAAAAAAAGCGGATCCTCTCCATTCTATTGTTTATGAAATTATCAAAGAGTATGGTTTTAACTCCCCGCAAACTGATGAAGTTATTGGCATACTGGACAGCGAATCGGGAAAATATGTTCAATCTCCTTCTCACCGCATCATCAAAAATCGTAGCTGGCTGATCATCGCACCCAATGAGGCAGTGGAATCGGAAATAACTATAATTGATGGAATTGGCAACTGGCAATGGGCAATGGGCAACCTGAACCTTGAAATAATTTCAGCATTAGACTTTAAACATTCAAGCTCAAACAATGTAGCCAATGTTGATGCTGGTGAAATAAAATTTCCCCTGATGGTCCGTAAATGGAAACAGGGAGATTACTTCTATCCGTTGGGCATGAAGAAAAAAAAGAAGCTGTCCCGTTTTTTCATTGATCAAAAATTATCCAAAACGGATAAGGAAAAGGTTTGGGTCATTGAGATGAACAAAAAGATCGTTTGGATAGTTGGTCACAGAATCGATGACCGGTTTAAAATCACGGACAGAACAAAAACTATTTTGCGGATCACCTTCCAAACTGGATGATATCAGCCGGGTTCATATTTTTTATTTGCTGAGTGAAGAAATTAAGAATAGATATCTCTGAAAATATTTCCCCGGCGATGATGGTGAACACGATACCAAACAATGCTCCGAAAATGTGCGCGGAGTGATTGATATTGCCTTCTCCTCTTTTATCCAGCCACTGTGAAATAAGAAGATAAATAAGTCCAAAAATAAAGCCCGCTACATATATCGGGATAAAGAAAAGCCCAATGCCGGTTAAGGGATCAAAAAGAATGCTGGAAAAAATAACGGCCGATACTGCTCCCGAAGCTCCCAGGCTGCGATAATGATAATTGTTCCTGTTTTTAAAATAAGTTGGAAGAACGGATACGGCAAGGGCTGCTATGTACATCACCAGGTAAAGTATCTTGCCTTTTTCACCAAAAACCTCGGTGAAATAATACTCAAGTTTTTGCCCAAAAAGATAAAAGGCAAGCATATTGAATATAAGATGACCCCAGTCGGCATGTATCAGGCCGCAACTAAAAAAGCGATACCATTGATTTCGCTGGCTTACGGCGGGCGGATAAAAAATAAGATCTTCCATGATCTTTTGGTTGGTAAAAGCTCCTATTGATACCAGTACAGTAACGATGATTATGACGAGAGTGATTGACATTTCCATCCGATAAATGTAGAACCTAATAAGGAGATTCAGAAATCGAAAATAGGCAATAGGTCAGTGGTTGAAGTCAGGAAGTGAAAAGTCAAGTAGCATTATCCGAAGTTCTGACTTTTTGCCCCGGACTTCGGTCCCGATAGCTATCGGGATCCGACTTCATTTGTGGTGATATTTCTCATTCTTTAAAATAGTACAGGCCCTGTATACCTGTTCCGCCAGTATAAGACGTACCAGTTGATGCGGGAAGACCAGTTGTGATAAACTCCATTTAAAATTGGCCCGTTTGAAAATAATATCATCTACTCCAAAAGCTCCACCAATCAGGAAGATGATCTTCTTGGTGCTTTCATTGGCTCTCGCCTGTAAAAATTCGGCCAAACTTTCCGACGTCAGTTGTTTTCCTTTTTCATCTAATAGTACCAAATAATCGTCTTTGTCGAGCCACTGCATGATCAGTTCACCTTCTTTTTTTTTCAGATCCGGCTCGCTAAGCATGCCTGCATTTTTAGGTACCGGTATAATATTCCATTCTACTTTAAAGTAGTTGGAAATGCGTTTGGTGAAATCTTCCACGCCTGATTTTACATAGGCTTCATTATTTTTCCCTATTGACCAAAATTGGAATTTCATATTGGGTGTACACTTTGTATAATGTAAAAAATAGCAGGGACGACGGTAAGACGGAAAGTTTTTTGAAAGCAGTTGGTTTATCACCTGCCTGTATTGCTGGCTAATAAACCGTCTTTCCTAAAAAGCTTTTTTTGCCTCTTCTTTAATTTGCACTTCGGTCACCGGTCCGTATTTTTCAATGATCTTTTTTATATCAGCGGATTTACCCACCATGATAAATTGCAGTTTGTCCTTGGGAAAATAGCGGGCGATAATGTCCTTTGCTTTTTCGACTGTCAACCCATCTACATTTTTCTGAAAATTATTAATGTAGGATTCATCAAAATTATACCAGAACATTTGTGTCATCAATCCGGCTAACTCACCGCTGGTTTCATAGCGGGGAGGAAATTGTCCTTTCACATAGTTCTTCGCCGACGTAAGTGATTTTTCATCGACACCTTCACTATGTAATTTTTTTAATACTTCGAGTGCCTTATCTATCGCCGGTTCAGTCGTTTTGGTGGCAGTGAAAGTGGAGATCGCGAAAGTACCCCCGTTCTTCAGTGGCGAAAAACGACTATTAGCGCCATACGTAAGACCCGTGTTTACTCTCAACTCGTCATTGAGCATGGAAGTAAAACGACCTCCAAATAGCGTGTTGACAACATCAATGGCAACATAATCGGGATTGTTGCGACTGATACCGGGCGCCCCGATAAAAAAGGTGGTTTCTTTTGCATCGTCTTTATTCACCAGCAGCACACGGTTGCCTGCAGGTTTGTCTATTGGTTTGGATGCAATTGACGCATTAGCTTGTTTTCCCTGCTTCCATTCTGAAAAAAGTTTAGTAACTGCGGCCTTCATTTCCTTGCTGGAAAAATCTCCTGCGATGGCGATAGCGGATCCATTGGGGATATAATTTTCCTTATAAAATTTTTGAATATCATTTGAGGTCAATCCTGAAACTGTTCCGGTTGTACCCCCAATGATATTACCGTAGACATGATCGCCGTACATGAACTTATCAAAATAAGAACTAATGACTGCACGGGGGCTTTCTTTCGCCTGGTCCAGCCTTGCCAATACGATCTTCTTTTCTTTATTAAATTCAGCACTGTCAAACACGGGAGCCGTTATCAATTCATATATGATGGATAAAATCTTGTCCTTATCTTTCGCGGCGAATTGGGCGGATAAACCGGCTGATTCTTTGGAGGCATAGGTATTGACAGAAGCGCCAACAAAATCCAGTTCTTCATCCAGTTTTGATTTAGGATAGTTTTTAGTGCCATGTTTTAACGAGGTCGCGGTCAGTGAAGCAAGCCCCGTTTTATCACCATCATAAATGGCGCCGGCCGGCAAAATGACGGAAACATTTATCATCGGTACCTCATGTTGTTCCATCAGGTAAACGGTGAGACCGTTTTTCAACTTGAACTTCTGGTAGGCAGGTAGTTTATAATCCTGCGCATTTACGGTGACAAAAGCCAAGAGCGTTGCGAATAGCAGGCTGGTGTATGTTTTAGTTGAGTTCATTGTAATAGTTCTTAATATTTTATTTTGAAAGGTTGGACAACGGAAGGCTGTTCCGTACCCAGTTGACGGAAAAGAGTTCCGTCAACCTTAATCTTCCGTCTGGGATTTTAAAATTCCCACGGTGCGGTTACTTTTCAGAAAATATTTATTGGCTACTCTTTTAATATCATCCGCCGTTACTTTATTGAATTGGGCGGGAGCGTCAAACATTTTTTTATAATCTCCAAAGAATACTTCGTAGGTGCCAATATTATTTGATTTTCCATCAATGGTTTCCACTTGCCGGTAGAACTCAATGAGCTTTTGATTCTTTACTTTTTGTAGTTCCTTTTCCGTAATGCCTTCTTTAGCTATTTTCCCGATCTCTTCATAAATGGCTTTTTCGACATCGCTTTCATTTACACCTTTATTTGTTACCGCGTAAAAATTAAAAGTGGTCGGATCAAAACTCTCATCATAATTAGCAAACACGGAAGTGGCTAATTGTTTTTTGTCTACCAGTGATGAATAAAGCCTGGATGTTTTTCCCCGGCTGAGTATATCGCTGAGTAAAACGAGAGAATAGTAGTCTTCGCTTTTTGCCTCAGGAGCCCGGTAAGCGATATACAGGTATGGAGTAGCCACGTCTTTTTTCAACATAATTCTTCGCTCACCCGTTTGCGGTGGCTCAACAACAAAGACCTTCGGCGGTTCGGGTTGTGCGGGAATTGGCTCAAGGTATCTTTCGGCCAGGGCTTTCACATCAGCCATTTTAACCGCTCCGGATACCACCACTACGCAGTTGTTCGGAGCATAATAGGTCTTGAAATAACGTTCAAGGTCCGCTTGATTCCAATTCTTCATATCATCTTCGTAGCCTATTACCGGCCAGTGATAAGGATGCTCCTGGAATACCTGCGCCTGCACCGATTGTGATAATAATTCCCAGGGCGAATTCTCCAGGCTGGTGCTTCTTTCGGAAAGTACTACGCCCCGCTCGCTTTCTACAATTTTTGGATCTATGCTAAGGCTCGATATCCGGTCACCCTCCAGGTCGAAAATCACTTCCGCTGAAGAGGCGGGAAACCAGTTGGTGTAAACCGTTACATCATTGCGGGTGTAAGCGTTGTTGGCGCCACCATTAAATTCCATGGTGCGGTCAAATTCTTTGGGCCCATATTTTTTAGCTCCGTTGAACATCATATGTTCAAAAAAGTGGGAGAGACCTGTTATCCCGTTGTACTCATTCCGGGAACCTACCTTGTAAAACAGGTACATATTGGCATTGGGAATTGAATTATCCTCCACTACCAGGAATTTCATCCCGTTTTTCAGTGTAAAGGTCTTTACATCGTCCGCTTTCATTTGTGCTAATGCCGAATAGGTCCATAAAATAAAAGCCGGTAAAATAAATCTTCTCATATATAGTATTGAAAGTTGCCGATAAAGCTAAAGAATGAACTGTTAACTTATTCAACAATTGAAAAATACAGGGGTTTTTTGTCAATAATGATTTTGCCTAAAAGCAATTTTCCTTTATTTTTGCCGTCCGCTGGCTGCGTAGCTCAACTGAATAGAGCATCTGACTACGGATCAGAAGGTTTTAGGTTTGAATCCTAACGCGGTCACAAGGCAAAAAGAGATTACCCAAAAGGTGATCTCTTTCTTTTTAGAAGATATTTACATTCTTAATGTCAAACATTTTGACAAATCCTGGCTTGTGTTTACTCACCCTTTTCCTGGTAATACTTCCTATGAACCAATGGCGTCTTATTCGTGATCAACCGAAAATGTTTATTGAAATTCGAAAAACTATTGTATCCGCAATCGTAACAAATTTCCGCCACCGTTCTTTGTGTTTCCGCCAGTAGCTTGCAGGCGTGATTGATACGTAACTCAATTAAGAATTTGGAGAAAGATTTACGTGTCCTCGCCTTGAAATACCTGCAAAAAGAATTGGGGGCAAGATTGGCCACCGCGGCTATCTCTTCCAATTTTAGCGGTTTGGAAAAATTGTTCATGCTGTACTGGTAGATGTCGTTCAGACGGTCGCTGTCCTGCGGACTGAAATTGGCGACATAAACTTTGGAACAAACGAATTGCTGATCTTTAGTATTGGCGATCTTGCTTAGTATTTGCAACAGCAGTATGATCCTTTGGGTGGAATCGGCGTTTAACAGTTCCTGCATCATCTCCAATACAGCATCTTTAGTTTTCCCTTTTACTGCTAGTCCGCGCTGTGCCTTTTCAAGCAATAACAGCATGGGTTTATTTTCCGGAAGCGTAAAGAAATCGAGGCCAAAACAATCCGGTAAAAAATGAATGACATAGGATTCACATTTGTCTTTATTGTTTTTCGTTGGATGATTCCTGTCACTTCCCCACATATGTGGAAGGCTCGATCCAACCAGGACCATATCTCCGGCTTTAAAATGTTTGATGTCATAACCGACAAACTGTGTACCCGTTCCTTTTACAAAACAAACTAGTTCCACTTCCTGGTGATAATGCCATTTGTTATAAAAGACCGGTACTACATCATGGCGTACACTGAATGAATGTTCGGGATTTAACGAGATCTTTAACAATTGCGGTTTCATCGACGATCTTTATTGAATGTATAATACCTTAAAAATAGTAGATATTGAGCACCGCGGGGTAAAATTGTGTCAAAAGTTGTCAAGTTGAAGCCAGTAGTTTGGGTAAAGGAAAATTAGATTTGATGAGGTTAATGGTTAAATTGCCAGCCGTATAATGCTTGCCAA
>JANOCH010000652.1:0-9556 GCA_031412015.1 Chitinophagaceae bacterium | reverse complement strand
TGACCGTGGTATCGGGCGGCGGCATATTGACCACCAGGTTGCGCAGTTCTTCTTCGATCTCATGACGGCGGCTCAATACGCTTAACAGGCTGGTGGCTTTCGCTGCCAGCGGTGATCCTTCAAATTTTGTAATTATGTTGTTGAGCACTTCCGTAGCGGTGCTGTCGTTTCTTTGCTTAATGTGATAAACGGCTTCGATATACAGTAGTTGAGGGGTCCAGTGATTGCTGCCATAGATACTGTCCGCTACTCTTTTTTGCTCAATGGCCTCAGGGAAATTGCCTTCAATAAAAAGGTCATAAATTTTTTCATAAGTTCTTGTCACCGGTAATTGCTGTACATCGGTTCCTGGCTTTTTGCCCGTGGTAACGATATTGGTCAGTTCACTGTTGCCAAATTGTTTACCCATCAATTGTTTGATCGCACCGGCCTTAGCTGTCTCGCCATTTTTGTTGTAGCAGTAATAAAGGTTGAACAGGATCTCTTCCATTTTTGGATGTTCCGGGAAACGTGTTCTAACAGAATCGAGGGTTTCGGTACCGCTGGCACAATCTTCCAACTGCTGAATGTATAATACACCCAATTCAAATTGTGCGTTTTGAATGGAATCATTGGATACCTCCAATTTCTCCGGCGTCAACGGAAGCTTTTCATTCAAGCCGTCAAAAGTTATTTCGGTATCCTCTTCCGGAACCTGCGTGGCGTCCTGAATGGTGGATTGTTCCCGGCTTACATTATTCCGGCCTGTACTGGCAGCAGCGCTTCTTCGCCAGTTATCGGTATTTGCCCGCTTTCCCCATTTTGCCGCGAACTCCGTCAATCCTCTTTCACGTGAAGCCTTGTTATAAAAATACCATTCACCTTTTTTATTATTGTCGGAAAAAAGCGGTGCCGGTGTTTTTTCTTTTAAGGGATTAATGACGCTTGTGGCAACGCCTTCGTCTTTTAATCCCTGGGCTTTTCGTAGTTGTCTTACCATTCTTTTGATCAAAGTTTTTCTTTCATCTTCGGGCAGGGACGCGATTCGTTGCAGGCTATCCTGTCGTTCGATTATCTCCATATTATTCGCCAGCTTTGATAAAATAACTTTCCTCGACGCGATAGCTTCCGGATTTTTTAATGCAGGATCATCCAGTTGCAGGCTGTCATAAAAATTATACGATTGCCGGTATTTCCTTTTTTCAAACGACAGTTCCGCGAGTTGCAAAAAGGCTTTATTTCGCTGTGCCGGATTATTGGAAGTGTATTTGGTGCTTTTTAATAGCAGGGCCAGGGCTCCGTCGATATTCTTTCGTTCCAGTTCCATCTGGGCCGCCATGTAGTAAATGATATCGCGATAGTCCTGGTATTTATCCCGTTTCGCCATCTTCACCAGGTCGTTGATATTTTCCTGGATATAATTTTCTCCGCCGTCTTTATTCACCCTTACCAAAGCAAGCCTTGCATAAATATCCATGATAGGGTCGGTGGTATGGCTGATAGACCGGGCGTAAAAATCTTCGGCTGTTTCAAACTTACCCGTCATTTCATACAATTGGGCGATGAGGTATTCCCATCTTGCTTTTTCTACTTTGCCGTCGGCATTGCTCAATGCTTTTTCAAGGTGGGCCGCCGTACTATCCCACATTTTCTGCCGGTAAAACAGATAGGCCTGCACTTCTTCCAGGTCATTGTGCAAACGGGCCGGAAAGTAGGGGTCATTTTTCAAAGCGGTGATCAGGGTAGCCGCTTCGGAATATTGATCCCGGGCCAGGTAATTCCTGATCTGCCAGATAAACGCATCATTGCGGCTCGGAGGTTCTGAAAATATCTTTTTTGATAAACTGGTTTTTTCTTTGGTCGAAATATTCATGGCGCTGTTGCCATCCATGCGGCTGCCGATCGTTTTGTAATAGCCATCCTTTTCTTTTTCTGCGAATGCATAGTTGATGAAGTGAAACATCAGGTAAGCGGAATCGAACTGCTGTCTCAGGTAGTAAGAAGCCCCCCAAAGGACGTAGAGATTGTCTACCCAGTCGTTTCGCAGATCATGCAATATGATACCGGTTTGTGCTTTATAGGAAATAGAATCCAGTTGAATACTGTCCGCAGCCGTAGCGTCCAGCGTATAGTTGTAAAAAGGGATCAATTGAGAGTAATCATCCGTAAAAGCGGACTTGGCCCTGTCCAGTATTTCATTCAGCTTGTTGGTCGCATTGAAAACATAGTTGTAATGCGTAACCGTGTTTTGAATAAATCGCTTGGGAACGGTGAATTTTTTCTTGTCTGACTTTTCGGACCTCAGTGTTCTGTTCTCAAATTCTTTTGGCTTTTTAATTTCCGGGCTAAAACCTATCTGGCCAAAAACAGGGACTGTCAGTTGGCAGAAAACTAGAAGAAAGGCTATGGTGATCGTAGTATATCGGGTCACTGACATTTTGCGGCTCAAACTAAACTCTTAATAACTGAAATTCAAATAATTTAGTATAAAATTAGCTCATTTTTTTTACCACCATGCGGCCCTGTCCGATGGCGGAAAAACAAACCCATTTCATCTGGGCAATTTTTTGTTTTATATTGATTGCCAGAACTTGTCCCGCACTTGTTTCGGGATGTTATTCGCTATAAAACCTTTCATCGCCATTGGCATATCCCGATAGTTATCGGGATGCCGGGAGGTTTTATAGCTCATTTCATACCTTTAGCCTCTTTAAAATGAATACATGACAAAACTGGATGCTGGTTCTACGCTAAAACGACTGCGCAACCGCTACCGGCTGGTAGTAATGAACGACGATACGTATGAAGAAGTGGTAACATTTAAACTGTCGAAGCTCAGCGTCTATATCGGTTTGAGCACAATATTTGTAGTATTGGTTGGCCTGACGGTGGCCCTGATCGTTTTTACGCCGTTAAAATACTATATACCGGGCTATGATGACCTGAGAGTAGGCCGGGAATACAGGAACATGAAATACCGGGTTGATTCGCTGGAAAAGGAAGTGAGTTACCAGGCCAGGTATATCGATAATATTAAGAAAGTATTGAACGGCGATGCGCCTACATCGCTGGACACCACGGAGTTGAAAGTGCCGAAGGATGAATTATCAGATGATTGATATGACGGTTGATAAATTTTAATGTGTACTCATCCAATATTTTTAAGCCTGTTGCGTATTACACATAGCTTGCTTAGTATAAAACCAGATATCTATGTTTAACTCAAAAAACAAAACCGACATGGCGATTGAGAAACCAACAAACGGCAATGGCACCACATTGATAGGTGCCGGCACTACCCTTAAAGGTGACATTTCCAGCAACAGTGATCTGCGTATCGATGGCAAGGTCATTGGAAATATTCATAGTTCCGCTAAAGTGGTCATAGGCGCCAACGGCGTAGTAGAAGGCGATATTTCCGGCAACCAGGCCGATATCATCGGCAAAGTGGTCGGGAACATTAAAGCCAAGGATCTTATTCAATTGCGGGGCGATTCTACGGTGACCGGCAACCTGTACGCGGAAAAACTGCAGGTAGAACCTTCGGCTACGTTTAACGGCCAGTGCCACATGGGTACCACCAAATCCGCTGAATTAAGCAAAGTAGAGGAGGAAGAAGAAGAAGCCGTTCTCCAGTAATAGTCAAAAATATATTCTTCGTTAGGCGGGCCGGGCATCAAACTTCTGTGTCCATCCGCATCGCTGTATTCGCCGGTCTCAAAGCTGATCAATTGGGAACACGGCTGACACAGATTGAATGGATATACACGGATTTTTCTTTATTAGTGTTTATTCGTGAAATTCGTGGCTAAATCATTTTAAACCCTATCGGTGCCATCCGTTTGATCCGTGTGCAATAAAACTTTCAGGTAAAGGCGGTTCCAAAATTTTTATAGGGACGTCACTTGCATTTTGGCTCTCGCCTATACCGCCGTTATTTTCCTCTTCATTACCTTTGGTCGTCCTGTTTGCCTTTTTTTATAAATTGATCCGGCAAACCGATATCAAAAACAATGGGTCAGACCGGAAGGACAATGATCTGGCTTTTGAAATAACTACCACGAAAAGATGAACCGAACGAACCTGGCGCTGATCCGCCCGATGATCCTGATCTTTATTTTATTGAATGCATTTTTCCTCGTTGGAAAAACCTGGCTGGCTAAAAAAGGCATCGACCAGGAAGTGCTTATCGTCGGCAACTTGCTTTTGTTCCTGGTGTCACTGGTCACTTTCCTGATCACCTCCCGCAGCCTGCAATCAAAAAATCCCAATGTTTTTGTTCGGGCCATGTACGGCGGGTTTATCATAAAATTCTTCGTGGTGGCCATAGCGGCTTTCGTCTATATCATGATAACAAAAAAAAATGTAAACAAACCCGGCCTGTTTGCCTGTATGGGGCTTTATATTGTCTATACCTTTTTTGAAGTGAGTGCCCTCCTACGATTATTGAAGCAAAAAAAGAATGCCTAAGAAAGAAGTACCCATCGGTCAACTGCAGGATTATTTGCCACCGGGCACCTATGAGCCGGTGTTGGGTTACCTCCGGCAGTACAAGGTTCATCTTACTGTCGCGAGGGAACGTAAAAGTATTTTGGGCGATTACCGACACCGCACCCACCAGGACAATCATCGTATCAGTGTCAATGGCAACCTGAATACTTATTCCTTCCTGATCACGCTACTGCATGAATTGGCTCATTTGCTAACCTTTGAGCAATTCGGCAATAAAGTGCTGGCCCATGGCCGTGAATGGAAAACGATCTATTCGAAAGTGCTGGCCCAATTCCTGGAGCATAAAATTTTCCCCGCCGATATAGAAGCAGAGTTACTCCGTTCATTACAAAATCCGGCCGCCAGTACCTGTGCGGAGGATGGCTTGTTGCGGGTGCTGCGAAATTATGACGCGAAGGAAGATCATCATCGCTTGGTAGAAGAGATCGCTTTGAATGGATTGTTCCGGCTAAAGGACGGCCGGGTTTTTAAAAAAGAAGGAAAGCTCCGCAAAAGATACCGGTGCATAGAGGTCAGCACCGGCAAGGTTTATTTGTTCAGCCCGGTGTACGAGGTGGAGAGTGTTTGAGGACAGGGCGGTTCATTTTATTGTTTGTTAGAAAATCACGCAGGGAGCGCGGAGATCGCTGAGTATATTGTTTGCCCGACTGTAGGAAGGTTACCAAACCTTTGTAGAAAATCATTAAAAAACTGCTGACCTTATTACCTTATTTTAGTTTGTTTCTCAAGGGAAGTATAATCGACTATTTCCTTTTTCGCGCAATAATGTAAAGTGACTATCGGTTTAACTGAACCCTTATTTGTTTGAACCACATAGGCACATAGAAACATAGTCCCGATAGCTATCGGGATCACATAGAATTCTATGTGTTTCGCCCTATTGTGTGCTATGTTCCGATAGTCAGTTAATGTAATAAGGTTCAATGATTCAAATGACTTTTTTCTACTAAGGTCTGGCTGATGGTTCATCACCACTTCAAAATATGAATTAGCCCGGAATTTAAAATTGGGAATTCCTACTTCATTAGATTTGTAGCATCAAAACTATAAATCATGAAAAAATTTTTACTAAGCCTGGTGATTCTGTCGGCCTTTATGGTTGCTAATGCGCAAACAGAAAAAGGCGACTGGCTGGTGGGTGGTAACTTCCGCTTGAATACATCCGACAACAATACCGAAATAGCGCTGACACCTGATGCAGGTGTTTTTGTAATCAAGAACCTGGCCATTGGAGCTAACCTGGGATTCGTGTATGCAAAATCAGGGGATGCGAAGGCAACGTCTTTTGGTATCGGGCCATTTGTACGTTACTATTTTACCAATGCCAATGTAAGACCCATTTTGCACGGCAGTCTTAATTTCACGAGTGAAAAAGTCAAGATAACAGGATTTCCTTCTACGACTAACAACGGGACTAACTATTTCCTGGGCGGAGGTGCCGCCATCTTTATCAGCGACCAGGTTTCCATCGACGGCCTGATAGGATATTATCATAGCAAGTTCAAAGGTTTCGAGGGCGGCGGAGGTTTTGCGCTCAGTGTCGGTTTCCAGGTTTACCTGTTAAAAGGACAGATGGATAAGGTCAGGGGTAAATAAACCTCCGTTAGCAGTTTGAAGTTTAATGTTGGTTTCCCGTAGATGTAAAGTCTGATTCTATGTTAGTATGCTAAAGCTCGAACCTCAACCTTCAAACTGCTTCAACATCCACAAACTACAGCCCGTGTGTCCGCTATTTCCCATCGGTCCCTTTAAATAATCAAACCCGAATTTCTCATAGACTTTAAGGGCTTGTTTTAATTCAGGCATTGTTTCGAGGTATACTTTTTTGTAACCCATTTCACGTGCAAAGGATAAATTTTTTTCGATCAGTGTTCTGCCCAGGCCCGTACCTCTTGCTTCGGGCAATAAATACATTTTAACCAGCTCGCAGGTATCTCCCGGCAAACCATCCGTAGGATAAATGCCACCGCCGCCGACTACTTTATCATTCAACGTAGCGGTAAAATAGCCGGCTCCTTTTCGTTGAAACAGTTCATACAAAGCATCCGTAGTGTCATCATAATAAACAGTGCCCGGGTGATTGGCGCCAAATTCCGCCAGGGTGTCTCTTACGATCTTTGCGAGCAAAGGATTGTCTGTTGGTTGTATGGAGCGGATGGTAACATGATTCATGCTGCAAAAATAACCCGTGAGCCTTGTTCCGGCGGGCTTTCCCCTATAGAAACTTTCTCAACCCGTTGAAATATTTGCCTTATTTTAAACGTAACTTTATTGGCGTTTCGATCTGTTCTTTCACCTTAAACCTGCGATCATGCTGGAAGATATAGCTCCCGCCACCCAATCTTCGCCAACAATAAAACTGCTGACTACTTTGCCTGGCAGCACAGAAGGAGATCGGTTTTTTGACAGCCATATTTCGTTCCTGCCTTTTGTCAATTTCCTGAAAAATAAATCGGCAGTAGGTACCGATACACGGTCAAGGTTTTTTAAGTACCTGGTCGAGCGATTTGAAGCCGAACCGGCTTTACTGCAACCTATACACGACAATAACCTGTTGAGTGAACATGCCGAGCTGCTTGAATTATTAGGCACCAGCCTTTTCCCGGTAGTAACGGATCCTGAGAAAAATATATTCACTCTTGCCGTTCCCTATCAATTCTCGATTTTTAATGAATCGGCTTCGTTCCGCAAATTATTCGTGGACGGGGAAGAGCATTTTATTTTACCCGAGAACGCATCGGATGAATACCTGAAGCAGATCCATTGTTCGCTGATCTATGAGCATATACTCGAAAAATTTTATGGTGTTAAGTTAAATGCCAGCACCGATCTAGTATATCCTGTACTCGATACCGCCACGGGGATGAAGAGGTATTATAAACTTCGCTACGACCGGAGATTTATAGATCTGCAATTGAAAGGTGAATTGCCACCGATACAGGATTGCGCCGTATGTTTAAATACGTTCAGGATACTGGACCTCGATCAGCAACTGAAAAAAATGCCGCTGGAGTTATTTTCCGCCGAAGGTTTTGGCGTTTGGGTGGCAGAGGATGTGACCGTACAGGAATCGCTGGATGCGATAAAGAAAATTCTGTTACGGCAGGAAAGTTGCGATACCGGGATCATCGCGGAACTTAAAGCGAATATCCACGCATTGGTGGGTTTGAATGAAGTGGAAGTGGGTTTAACGCCTTTTGTAAAATTGAACGGCGAGTTCGTGCTGGATGAAACATGCGCCAAACACGGACTGATGGGAAGGAAATGGAAAGCCAATGACGAAGAAAGCATTCGTCAATATCGTTATAGCCTCGGGTTCCTGCAGGAACGACCCGAACCAATGCCCATTTCTATCCTGGACGAAAACCTGGTACAAATGGCTACGTTTTTGAAGGACCTGTACAACGATGGCATGAGAAGTTTTTTGGTGTATCCCGTGCAGGACAATGACGGCCTGCTGGGATTGGTAGAATTGGCGTCGCCGGTGCCTAACCTGCTCAACCTGGATGTGATGGCGAGACTGGAACCCGCCATGCCCTTGATATCGCTTGCGCTGTTAAAGAACAGGGATGTGTTCGCCAGCCGCATCGAAAAGATCATCAAAGAAAAATTTACCGCGTTACAACCTTCAGTGGAATGGAAATTCGCCCAGGTGGCCTGGGAGTCTATGCATGGCCAGCATGATAGCGCCGGTGCGCCCATTACGCAGAACGTGGTCTTTGAAAATGTGTATCCTTTGTATGGCGCGGTGGATGTCCGTAATTCATCGATCGAAAGAAGCGTGACGATACAGAAAGATACCAAAGCGCATTTGGATCTGATCGATGAAGTATTGGATCAACTGCAACCATTGATGCAATTGCCATTACTCGAAGGATTAAAATTCAAGAACCAGAATTTCCGCGATGCGATTGAAACCACCACCTTGCAGGCGGAAGACGAAGTAAGGATCAACGAATTTTTTGCAAACGAGGTAAGTCCTGTATTGCAGCACCTCCAAAAAGGAAATGCCAAACCCGCTGAGATCGTTAACCGCTATTTTGATTGGGTGAATGATTGCGGCAGTTACCTGTATCGCTACCGCAATGAATACGAAGCTACGCTGGCGGACATCAACGAAGCGGTATTGCAGTACCTGGAAAAAGAAGAAGACACCTTGCAGTTGTCTTACCCGCATTATTTTGAAAAATACCGGACGGATGGAGTAGAATATAATATTTACATCGGGCAGTCCATTGCGCCCAACAATCCCTTTGATATCCTTTACCTAAAAAATATACGCCTCTGGCAACTAAGATCGATGGCGGAGATAGCCCGCATCACGCACCAACTGTTACCTACACTGGCGGTGCCCTTGCAAACCACGCAGCTATTATTAATTCACAGCCAGCCAATCTCTATTAGTTTCCGCAGGGACGAACGACGCTTTGATGTAGAAGGGTCTTACAATATCCGTTATGAAGTGATGAAAAAAAGACTGGATAAAGTACGGATAAAAGAAACCCTGGAACGATTGACACAGCCCGGAAAAATTGCGATGGTCTATTCCAATCCCAAAGAAGCACAGGAATACCAGGAGTATATCCAGTTTTTGCAAAGTAAAAAAATACTGAACCCGGGATTGGAACTACTGGAGCTGGAAGAATTGCAGGGAGTGAGTGGGTTGAAGGCGTTGAGGGTGGAGATAAATCTTGAGGAATGAAAAAATCAATTCGCTTCTTAAGGTTGTAATTTTTTTTCCATCATCATTTCATAATGTTCTTTGCCAATAGACTGAAAAATTGCGGCAAATACGTCAAATAATACCTGAGGTTGTTCATTGATAATTTTTTGGTAGTAGGCACTATCTAACGCAGTTATCTTGTGACTTTCATCATTAATGGTTGATATGAAAGCCTTACATAGGCTTAATGCAAACATGTGCACTAGAGTCATTATTCATTCTGAAAATAATTCATTTTCTAAATCGGAAGAATTTTTAATCAAACGTCACCATCACCGGGACATGATCACTATATTCCATCCAACCATCATATTCGCCAATTTCCACCGAACTTATTTTCTC
>JANOCH010000651.1:0-3071 GCA_031412015.1 Chitinophagaceae bacterium | reverse complement strand
TTTGAATACTTGACTGTTAACTACCGGTTTCAACAATCACGACTACGGTTGACCCCCGGGCTATGCCTAACCATTTTGAAAAGTCAATGTTCAAACTGATGATGAGGCAAAGACTGCTTATAACAAGGTCTCTACCAGCTTGTTGACCGAATTGGCTGGTAGAATGCCCCTCACTATCTTTGCGCCTCAGTAAAAAGAAAAGAAGATTATGTACAGAACGCATACCTGCGGCGAATTAAGGATAAATGCTATTTCGAAAGAAGTGACCCTGGCCGGCTGGGTACAAACGATTCGAAAATTCGGAGCCATTACATTCGTGGACCTGCGCGACCGCTATGGCATTACACAACTGTTGTTTGGCGAAGAACTAACCAAACAACTGGATGAAAACCCATTGGGCCGTGAATTCGTATTGCAAGCTACCGGTAAAGTGAGTGAGAGAAGCAGCAAGAATGCCAATATACCAACCGGAGATATAGAGATCGATATTTCATCTTTTACCATTTTAAATAAATCCGCGGTTCCGCCTTTTACCATTGAAGACAAGACCGATGGTGGGGATGACCTGCGTATGAAATACCGCTACCTGGATCTGAGAAGAAATGCGGTAAAGAAAAACCTCGAGCTGCGTTATGCTGTCAACCGTGCTGCCAGGAACTATTTGCACGGTAATGGTTTTATGGATATTGAAACCCCATTCCTGATCAAATCAACTCCCGAGGGAGCAAGGGATTTCGTCGTACCATCAAGAATGAATGCCGGCCAGTTTTATGCTCTGCCACAATCACCACAAACCTTTAAGCAGTTGCTGATGATAAGCGGTTACGACCGTTATTACCAGGTGGTAAAATGTTTTCGTGATGAAGACCTGCGGGCGGATCGTCAACCGGAGTTTACACAGATAGATTGTGAAATGGCTTTCGTGGAGCAAGAAGATATTTTGAATATGTTTGAAGGATTGATCATATCCATTTTTAAAGAAGTAAAAGGGATTGACTATTCTGAAACCGTACAACGTATGACCTGGGAAGATGCTATGTGGAAATACGGCAATGACAAACCGGATATTCGTTTTGGAATGGAATTGCTGAACCTGAAAAAACCTTCTGCTGTTTATACTTATAAAAAAGATGGAAGGGAGTTGATTAGCGGCGCTAACTTCAAAGTATTTGATGAAGTTGAAACAGTTATCGCTATCGCTGTACCCGGTTGCTGTGAATACAGCCGCAAACAAACCGACGAATTAACGGAATGGGTTAAACGTCCGCAGATCGGTATGAAAGGATTAGCATTTATCAAGTGCAATACTGACGGAACTTATAAAAGCAGTATTGATAAATTTTATCCTGAAGAAAGGTTAAAAGCCATCGCGGAAGCGGCCAACGCGAAAGCCGGTGATCTTATACTGATTCTCGCAGGCGCCGAAGAAAGAACAAGAAAAGCGATCAGCGAGTTGCGCCTGGAAATGGGAAAACGTCTTGGCTTTAGAAAAGATGATGAATTTAGGTTATTGTGGGTGCTGGATTTCCCATTGTTTGAGTACGATGAAGAAGGAAACCGTTGGGTAGCCCGTCACCATCCGTTTACTTCTCCTAAGCCTGCTCAAATTGAAACCATGATCAATAACAATCCTGTTATTGAAAACGCTGCTGAGTATCTGCAACACCCTTATGCCAGTATCAAAGCCAATGCGTATGATATGGTTTTAAATGGCAACGAGATCGGTGGTGGCTCAATTCGTATTTTTCAAAAAGAATTGCAGGAGAAAATGTTTGCTGCTTTAGGGATGGATAAAGAAGAACAGCAACATAAGTTTGGTTTCTTGCTCGGAGCCTTTGAGTATGGCGCACCGCCGCATGGTGGGATCGCATTTGGCTTTGACCGTTTATGCGCCATTTTGGGTGGCAGCGAAAGCATCCGCGATTTTATCGCCTTTCCAAAAAATAACAGCGGCAGGGATGTCATGTTAGACGCCCCCGCAACGATCGATGCCAAACAATTTGAAGAACTGCAGATAAAACTGGATCTGAAATCCTGATGCCATTACGCTGGAAAATTTTCAGGATCATCTGTATCGTACAGCTATTAGCTGCATCGGTCAATGTATTGGAGAAGATATTTTATGTCTTTATTAATTTCTCCTTTAGCAATATAGCCGGTCTTTTACTTTTTATTGCTATCATGTTATTGTGCATACTGGGCATCAACCTGGTCAATAATAATTACCCGGAAGAACCGGTTGAGGGCCGGCAAAAGAAAACATTCAACAAGCTGTTCCTGCTCAACTTTATACTACTTACTTTTTTGTTTGGATTTATTATAGCGGAAATACGCTCTCTCAATCAATTCGCCGGCAATTTAGGAACGACCTTCTTTGGAATTCCATTTAGCCTGCTCCTTATGTTATTGGTATATATAGCCATGCTGATCCTGCAACTGATCATTCTTTATGGACTGTACCAGTTAAGACTTGAATTATACTCCAATTTTATGAAACGAAAATTTGATCCGATAGCTATCGGATTTGAAAAGACTTAATTCATCAGACTTAATCTTTCCTTCCGCCGCCACCTGTAAAAAATAAATATACCGCCGGCGATCAACGCTATGGCTATCACCCTGAAAACAAATTTCCGCCTAATTGATTCCTTGTCTTGCCCGTCTGTCAATTTAGCCGTTGCCGTTTTTATATAATAATTCAACTGCGGGTATTCCTCGTTGATATTTTTAACCGAGATAAAACGTTTCAACGCCTTCGTATAATAGCCGTCATAAAAAAAGGAAAGTGCTTTGTTATACGTTAGAGAGGCCTGGCTCATCCGGGTGTCCACTCCTACTGAATCCAGGAAATCCCGTACGATAGAAACAGGTATCGCAAAATTGAAGCCTGATACCAATCCGCCAGTCTTTTGTTCCAGGCTGCCGAAGGTGGCCAGTCCTATCACTTCTCCTTTGTTGTTACATACCGGGCTCCCACTGCTTCCGTGTGTGATCACGGCATCCGTCTGAATAACCGGCCATCCCCCAACAGATTTTTTTATAGCACTCACGATCCCGGTCGTGTATGTTTG
>JANOCH010000650.1:0-19219 GCA_031412015.1 Chitinophagaceae bacterium | reverse complement strand
TGAGAAGGAAGTTAAATTCAGTACATAGTTAGCATTCGCTGTTATTCTGAATTGGTGATACTCGTTTAGATTAATGGTATTATTTGTATTCCACCGGTCGTGATTGCATTCATTGTCCTGCTGATCCTTACAACCTGCATTTACAGTAGAAAAACTACTGAATATTGCATTTGCCGGTTGCGACGTTACATTAGGATTTTGTGTCGGACAAGATTTGGCACCTGTAAATGCGTACACGCCTAATTGGGCCTTAACTATTGATGAAATTGTTATAAAAGAAAAAAGGAAAACAAGTTGTACTGCAGATTTGATACGCGAAGTAAAAAAACCGGAACAGACCGATTGATAAACTGCAGTTGTGGTTTGGTGGCTTCTCATTGTTTTCATATCAGGTATAAGGATTCTGGTGCGTGGCTCTGATGAGCCTCTATCCTATAATAACAATGAAAAACGACTTAGAAAAAATAGAAGCGGGAGGGGTGTAACTTCTACGTGGCTTGTTTCAAAGTCGGACTACAGTGTATTCTTAGGATATTAAATTCAATAACAAACTTACTACGCAGATTTTTTACTTGCAAGCTTTCAGGGAATTTTCTCGTAATAAATACAATATAGCGCAGGTAGTATTACAATAGAAAACATGAGTATAGTTACTATACTCAATAGTTAGTTAAACGCGGATATGTTTAAACGAAAGCATTGGAAAATTATTTTGTGATTCCACTTATTTTTGCCATTGACATCATAAAAAAAAGCGGAAGCAATATTGCCTTCCGCTTTTTTATTTTTAATAAATCACTTTATGATTTATACTGTGGTATCAGTTCATTCGCCAGGGCTACCATTTTCTTTAACCCGCTATCAGGCAAGTTGCCTGCTTTAAATTCTACTAACACATCTGGTAACCTGTTTTCCATTTCCATCAGGAAATGTTCCTCAAATTCCTTTACTCTTTTAACGGCAACTTCTTTGATCAAACCATTAGTACCAAGATAAATAATAGCTACCTGTCTTTCAACCGCAAACGGCGCATATTGAGGTTGCTTTAATATTTCTACGTTACGGGCACCTTTATCAATAACTGATTTGGTAGCCGCATCAAGATCACCTCCGAATTTAGAAAACGCTTCCATCTCACGATAAAGCGCCTGGTCCAGCTTCAATGTACCTGCCACTTTCTTCATTGATTTGATCTGCGCATTACCACCCACACGGCTAACCGAAATACCTACGTTGATCGCGGGACGAATACCTGAAAGGAAAAGGGTTGTTTCCAGGAATATCTGGCCGTCAGTAATTGAAATTACGTTGGTAGGAATGTACGCCGATACGTCACCAGCCTGGGTTTCAATGATCGGCAACGCTGTAAGCGAACCTCCCCCTTTTATCAAATGCCTGATACTATCAGGTACATCGTTCATATTCTTTGCAACCTTATCATCACTGATGATTTTTGCAGCTCTTTCCAATAAACGGCTATGCAGGTAAAATACATCACCCGGATAGGCTTCACGACCAGGGGGACGACGCAATAACAAGGATACTTCACGATAGGCAACAGCCTGTTTAGAAAGATCATCATAAATGATCAATGCGGGACGACCGGTATCGCGGAAAAATTCTCCGATAGCCGCACCAGCGAAAGGAGCATAGAACTGTAAAGGTGCCGGATCGGAAGCGGACGCGGCAACTATAGTGGTGTATTCCATTGCACCCGCATCCGTTAATGTTTGCATCACACCTGCAATGGTTGATGCTTTTTGTCCAATCGCCACATATATACAATAAACAGTCTTGCCTGCTTTAAAAAATTCTTTTTGATTGATAATGGTGTCGATCGCAATCGCTGTTTTGCCAGTTTGACGGTCACCGATGATCAACTCACGCTGACCACGGCCGATAGGGATCATTGCATCAATCGCTTTGATACCCGTTTGGAGCGGCTCTTTCACCGGCTCACGGAAAATTACACCCGGGGCCTTTCTTTCCAATGGCATTTCATAGCGTTCGCCAGTGATGGGGCCTTTGCCATCGATAGGCTCACCTAACGTATTTACCACACGGCCTACCATGCCTTCACCTACTTTGATTGAAGCGATCTGTCCTGTCCGGCGAACTTTGGCGCCTTCTTTAATATCACCACTTCCTCCCATCAACACCACACCTACATTATCTTCCTCAAGGTTAAGCGCAATAGCCCGAACACCATTTTCAAATTCTACCAGCTCACCGTATCGAACATTGCCCAATCCATATACACGGGCAATACCATCACCGATCTGCAATACATTACCCACTTCTTCCAGGTCGGCGCTGGCGTTAAAATTGCTCAACTGCTGGCGCAGTATCGCACTTATTTCATCTGGATTAATATCAGCCATAGAAAACTATTTATCGTTTTAAATTTATTACCTGATTTTATATATGAAGTCATTATTCTCAAACTGCCTGGCGATCGTGTACAGGTCATAAGAGATGCTCGCATCAACCAATTTATCACCCACCTGCAAAAGGAATCCACCGATAAGACTTTCATCCACTTTTTCTTCCAACTCGATGGTAGAGAAATTTCCTGCCTTTTTAACCTGGTTAATTATTTCTTCCCGTAAGGCAGCACTTATCGGAACGACGGTCGTCAGTTTTACTGTATGAATATTTTTGTATTCCTTGTATTGATTGATAAAAGCCGTAATGATCTCCGGTAAATTACTTTCTCTTCCCTTACTGGCCAGCAATGCATTGAAAGCAGTGGTTAACGCGGATATCTTACCGTTCGTAACCGCCTCTATGATCTTTCTTTTGATGCCCGCCTTAATCACCGGGCTACGAAGGAGGTTTACAAAATCACGATTGCCTTTGCATATCTGTTGCAGTACCTGCATGTCGGCATATACGGGCTCCAACTGACCTTTTTCAATGGAAAGATCAAGCAGCGATTTGGCGTAACGGGATGCTAAACGTGGATTAAGCATAAATTAAATTGGCAAATTAACCGATAAGCAAAGGTGCAAACGCCTCTTTATGCAGTAACCTTATTAGCATATTTGCAAATTTGCGCATTAGCACATTAATTAAGTTTTACATCATCAACTAATCCCATTATATATGTTTCCTGGGATTCTTTGTTTCCCAATTCTCTTCTCAATACCTTTTCACTCACTTCTATCACCAGCTTTCCTACCTGGTTCTTAACATCAGTAATCGCTGCCATTTTTTGTGTATTAATGGCCAATTGCGCTTCCGTAATGATTTTGTTGGCTTCAACTTTAGCTTGTTCTTTAGCCTCACTGATGATCCTGTCTTTTGTTTCTCTCGCCTCTTTCAATAACTGTGCTCTCTCTTCACGGGCAAGGGCAAGCAACGCTTCGTTCTCATTTTTTAACTGCGCCATTTCAGCTCTTACTTTTTCCGCTGTGGCCAATGAGTTGGCAATGCCTTGCTCACGGTCACGAAGGCCTTTGATGATAGCGGGCCAGGCCATTTTTTTTAACAAAAAGAATACGATCAAGAATGCTAAAAGGGTCCATACAAGTAACCCCAATTTCGGAAGAAGCAGTTCCATATTAAAATCATTTGCCCCCATCCCCTAAAGGGGGGTTTAAAATCTTTATTGCTAGAATAGCCTGGGGATACAGCTATTTTACTATTTTAAGAACTTTTTACCAACACCCCTTTAGGGGATGGGGGTTTTAAATACTGCATCCTCCGCCCTGTGCTTTGGATGCAGTAAATTTTTGGGACGATGATATTACAATACCATTGCCAGGAAGCCTACGATGATCGCAAACAGGGCAGCACCTTCTACAAGGGCCGCTGTCAGGATCATGTTAGCACGAATGTCATTAGATGCTTCTGGTTGACGGGCGATCGCTTCAACAGCGCCTTTACCGATCTGACCGATACCGATACCGGCACCGATAGCAGCAAGACCTGCACCAATTGCACCACCTGCATTGGCAACTTCAGCTAAAAGGAAAAAATCCATGTTATTATATTGATAGTTAAAAAATAAATTCTTAATGGTGAACAGCATGTGCCTCATCGTGGTGCTCACCCTCAAATGCCTGACCGATAAATACCGCTGTCAGCATCGTAAAGATGAAGGCTTGTAAAAAAGCCACCAGTACTTCAATCAGGTAAATAAACACCGTAAATCCTATCGATAGCGGAGAAGCTCCCCAACCAGCAATTGGATTTAGTTGTCCGAAAATGAATATCAATGAAATCAAACAAATAATAATAATGTGTCCCGCCACCATATTTGCGAAAAGACGAATGATCAGGGCAAAGGGCTTGATGAATACGCTCAGGAACTCCACTGGCACCAGGATGAATTTAACCCCCAACGGTACTCCCGGAGGATTGAAAATATGCCCCCAATAATGCGAATTGGTGCTGAACATGATCACCACAAAAGAGATCAGGCCCAAGACCGCGGTAAAAGCGATATTACCGGTTACATTGGCCGAGCCGGGTATCAACCCAAAAATATTATTGATAAGAATGAAAAAGAAAACAGTCAATAAGTAAGGCAAATATTTCTCATACTTATGGCCAAGATTGGGCTTTGCTACTTCGTCTCTTACAAAGGTGATAACAGGTTCCAGTAAACTTTGCGAACCCTTCGGTGCTGAAGTGACACCCACACCGCTTTTATATCTTTTTGCGATCCGCAGCATTATGATGACAAAAAGGGTAAGGGCCAGCAACATCTGCACGACATTGCGGGTTAAGGAAAAATCGTAAACTTTTACGGAAGCATCATATTTACCAACGTTATCGACAGCAATAATTTGTTCCGCTTTGAAGGTTTTAGGATCAAGACCCAGTTTTTCTATGTTATGGGAGGTTAGTATCATATACCCATCACGGGCTTGTTCCCCATGATGGAATGCCGATGACATAAACGTGGAAAATCCTTTTTGCGGGGAATAAAGCATCACCGGAAGGGGTATCGAAACGCCAAAAAAGTGAAACTCATGCCCGTCCAGCACGTGCTCAAAGATCACCTCGCCTATATTCAGCTTTTCCTTGTCGCCTGATGCATGCCCACCCGCTTTTTCCCCGGCGGTTTCATGGATTTTATCCCCCTCATGAGGCTGCGCCATAGCCGGTACCGAAAGTAAAATGGAAAAAATGCTGAAAGCCGCTACAGTAAAGGATTTGAAACGCTGAATGATCATGTTTATCCCGAAATTTGGCGCAAAGATAAGGAGGGAGGTGATGAAAAACAGAATTGGGGGAAAGGAATTTAGATAAAAAACTTAATCGCTTTTTGGGCTGGGTTGTTCCTCCTGAAGCTTTTTGATTTTTTCGAGATAGATCACGTCAAGCTGATCTTTAGGCCTGTTTACAGCCTTTTTATTGGCTATTAAATGATTTATGTGAAGAAAAGGGACCTGCAACCCGTCTATGTCCGCAATGGAAGCCATGTTTAAACATTCACTAAATGTCAGTCCTTCCAATCCTCTCATACCGATTAACAGGTCTACCCGCAAACCATTGTTTAATTGAAAATCAGTCCAGCCAGGAACAATTTGCATCGTTTTTAGCATGTAATAGTCACCCATCCCAGCCTGGTTAAATGCCATTCTCAATTTCTCCCTGTTTTCGATGGTGTCTTCTATCCAAACGTCAATATCATCCGTTGTTCGCTGGTAGCCATTAAGATTAGTAGCTACACCGCCAACCATAATATATTTTACCCGGCACTGATTTAAGTGTGTCCAAAAATTTAATAATCCCTCATCAAAGATATCCATCAGTCTTTATTAGCAGGAGTAAATGGCTTGTGGGTGATTTTAGCATTTGAAAGCATAAAACCAATTTTCATTAGGCGTGTCATTGTTAAAAAACGTTCCTTGTAAGTACTCTGTAACGCCTTACTAAGCTGGTCATTTTCTGCTTTTTCATAAAAGCTATCAGGTTCCTGTAAAAAATTATCGTACAGGGCCAATCGTTCCTCCTCTGTTAATTGGCTATACTCTTTCATTACCCGCAAAATACTAAATATTTTAGAGGCCATCAAACTTTTGCCGGGTGCTTTTCAAACTGCATTTCATGCAATTTGCTGTAAAATCCTCCTGATTGTATCAACTCTTCGTGGCTTCCGATCTCCTTAATTTCACCTTTGTGCAGCACGATTATTTTATCGGCCTTACGGATGGTGGAAAGGCGATGGGCGATCACGATGGCCGTTCGGCCGTTTATTAAGGTGTCAATGGCATGCTGGATGAGTTGCTCACTCTCTGTGTCTACTGACGAAGTGGCTTCATCCAGGATGAGTATAGACGGGTTGTACAATAAAGCACGGATAAATGACAGCAATTGTCGCTGGCCCATCGAAAGTGTGGCGCCACGTTCCATCACATTATAATCGTAGCCACCCGGCAGCCGCATAATGAAGTCATGCATATCGATCAGTTTGGCGGCTTCCATCACTTTTTCCCGGGAGATCTCCGTGTTCCGTAATGTAATATTGTCTACAACCGAACCGGAAAAAAGAAATACATCCTGTAATACAACCCCGATATTTTTCCGGAGAGAGTCAAGATCAAAATCTTCAATATTTACATCATCAATTTTTATAGCGCCCCGCTGAATATGGTACAGCCTGTTCAATAAACTTATGATCGTAGTTTTACCGCTACCCGTATGTCCAACAATGGCGATCGTTTCGCCGGGATTGATCGTAAAACTTATATCCTTTAATACATACTTTTCATTGCCATAAGCAAACCATACCTTATCAAACTCCACTTTTCCTCGCAGCGAATCGACAGGTTTGTAAGCAGGTGACTTGGGCTCGGGAATAAAATCTTCGTTGTCCAGCACTTTAAAAACCCTTTCACTGGCGATCACCCCCATTTGCAATACATTGAATTTATCCGCCAGTACTCTAAGTGGCCGGAATAAAAGGTTTAAACAAAGTATAAATGAGATAACAACACCTTGCCGGCTCTGCTCCAGGTGCAAGGCCTCCCCGGCTGTCCACCAGACTACCAGCCCAATAGACAAAGCCAGTACTATTTCTACGATCGGGAAAAAAATAGAATAGGCAAAAATGGCCTTGATATTTGCGTTTCGATGTTGCTGGTTTATCTTTTTAAATTTTTGAAACTCTCTTTCTTCCGATGCAAATGCCTGTACTATTGGCATACCCGTCAAATGTTCCTGCACAAAAGCATTCAGACTCGCCACAGCATTGCGCACTTTAAAAAAAGATACATTAATGCTTTCTTTAAAATAGTAGGTGGCGAGGATCATGACAGGGAACGGAATCAGTGCAATCAGGGTCAACTGCCAGTCGACCGAAAACATATAGGCTAAGACGCAAACAATAGAGAGCAGGTCGGCGATGATTGGTACTAATCCGTCCGCAAAAATATCATTGATGGATTCGATGTCATTTATCGTCCTCGTAGTCAGGGTACCAATAGGTGTTTTGTCAAACTGCGAAAGATTCAATCCCAGTATTTTTTTATACACCGATATCCTGAGATCCTTTACCACGGATTGTCCCAACCAGGCGGTAGCAAAGGAAAAGGAGAAACGCATCAGGGTTTCTACCAGCAGCAACCCGATCTGGATCAGTGTAATGATAATAACCATGTGTGTAACGGACTTAGCGATAAATTCATCTACCGTCCATTGCACGAGTAATGGGCGAACCGGCGTGATCAATGCTAAAAGTATAGCCAGGGTAACCGAGAGGTAAAATTTTTTCTTATACGGGGACGCATAGCGAAATACACGCCGCAGTATAGCAAGATCAAATTTTTTGGGATTGGCTTCTGACAAGATTTCTGATTAAAGAGTCGGCAAAGTTAAGCTAAGAGATTAAAAGAGGGAGAGGAAAAAGAGACAGGCTGAACAAGCTATCAGATATTCAATAGTTCTCCTTCCAGTTGAATTTTATTGACTATAATGGGGAATTGTTGTTTCAAAATCCTTGGTCTTTTTTACCTCTTTTTCTCGTTCCGCTCTTAGCCTTCTCTTTCGTCTCTTTTTCTCCTTTGAACTCTTTGCTACTCCTCACCCATTGCTTTCCTGTATGATTTGATAAAGATCGCACCTAAGTTTTTGTATGGCGGAATATAATCTTCAAATCCTTCAACGGCGGCTTTTGATTTAAACTCCTGCCAAAAAGGTATCCAGTCGATACCACTGCCATTTCTCAATTTCTCCGTCAATAATAAAAAAAATGGTTTATTAATAGCTGTTTTCCCGATCTGTTTGGAAGCAATGATATGCGCATCGGTTGATTTATGCAAAATAGAATCGATCAGGTGAAACCCCCCGCAAGAACCCATAAACACGATACGGGAAGCGGGCGACATATAACCAATAGTAGAATTGGCGAAATAGCTATGGCCACGATGTATGGTGACAGTTGGTTGAAGATTATTTTTAACTAAATAAGCGCCTAATGCCTGCTGAGCCTTGTCATCTTCACCCGTTTCTTCCGGCAGAGGCCGGTTTGCATAGATAATAACAGGGTTTCCTTTGACAGATTTTATAACTATCCACTGAGAATTACTACGATCGATTGTCCAGTTACCACCTGCGAACATATTTTGAAATCCTGTAAAAATTCCCTGGCCATCTTTATCACCATAAAAGAAAACCTGCGCAATCACTTCTCCTTTTGCATTGGTTAATGAGGAAAAGGGCACGTTGTAGACCGGGGGTATTCCAAGCTCTTTTGTCAGATCTATATTATTCGTAGAATCCGCCGACAAAAAAAGCTTGTTTAATATATTATAAATAACAATTCCCTTTTTATTATTCTCATTGATGTTCCGCTGATAATTTTCCTGTACCAGGCCAAGCACTTCCTCGGCCAATTTCTTATTTGTTTCGGTAATGCTGGCATAAGAATCAGCTACATCTACGCCATCTTCAAGCCCTTGCGTTTTTTCCAGGCCCCCAACGAACGCTTTCATCAGGTTAGTAGCATCATCATGGCTGGGAAAACTGGACAGGAAATTGCCAAGGGTATTATAAGCCGCAGCCTGGCTGATAAATTTCCGGTAATGATCAAATCGCAAACTCATCAACAGCGAATCGCCACGATAGTTGATCTTTTTCATCATTAATGGGTACACGCCATTCGTATAACTGGACGTATAAATAAGGCCATCCGTCAATACTGCCAGGTAATATAGTTCCTGTGCACTTAAGGACTGAATACATCTAAACCTTACCGCATCCGTTTCGTTATGGAGACCATTGATCGTGGTAACAAAAACATCTTTGGCCTTTTTTTCCAGTTTGGCCGTTAATTCTTTGAACGCAATGGCCGTGTCTTTATCCAACACCCTGTCCATATAATCCAGCTGTGTCTTTACCAGCAATTGATAATATTTTACAGAGTCGCCTTCCGCGGCGTCTATTTCTTCAAAGGATAGTTTGCCTTTTACCACATTGTCGAGAAAAGGAAAATATTGTTGCCCGCTTTTGCTCCTTGACATACGGACCACCGCCTTTACAAAATCATCATCATGTATATTCCGGATGATAGCCCCCAGTTTATTACTGGCCTGGGAATAATCATATAGCTGTGCCGGGTATTTCCTGGCGACCAGTTTTACCAGGCTATCAGCAAAAGGAACATTCGGGTTATTTTTTAGTGTAACAAAAGTTTCAGCGGGTTTCAGTATACAATATTTTAAGATCAACAGATCTTTTGCTGAATTATAACCGGTATTCTTTTCAAAAATACCAGCCGCCAGAAGGGCATTCCCCGCATCGTATGACAAAGCCCGGATAACGGGTTCTATGCTTTTTCCCGCCCTGTCCAGTTTCACCGAGACGTCATAAGCTTCAATGATCGCAGGCACCTGGAATACGTTGACTCTTTTACTATGCCAGTTGAGCCGGATATATTTCAGCATATTACCCATACCGGCAAGGCTGTTCACCTTTAAGCGATGATCCAGTAAAGAATCTGTTTCGGTCTTGTATTGAAAATCATCGATCGTACCGATCAATGTATTAGTCAGCAACATATTTACTTCTTCATTGGCAGACGCAACAAATTGATCATCGGTTCTTCCGTCAGCTGCAAGGATATTACTTTGTTCCCTGTCAATGGCCTCATGATTGATCAACCGCCGAAATTCAGGATTCAGCACTTTTGCCTTATTTGAATTATCCATCATCTGCCCTGAAAGGCAAATAGAAAAAAGCAGAAAACTGCCAGGAAATATAAAATATTTGGTAATCGTTTTTATCATAAGAATCAGATACGCAAATTTAATACGCATAGTTGAGGATTCATATTTTATTGCCTGCCATACCGTTAATGACGCCGATTATGGAGTAAAAGTGTGCTGATCGCTATCAAAACCGATAAATTATCAGTCAAAATCATGCCTGACATTAACTTATCATTAAGTCTGCGTGAACAAAACCTCTAAATTTCCCTGTGCTGTAAAATCCAAGTAGGTTTGCGCAAATTCTCAATGGTATGGAAAGCAAGGCCCGAAAAGTGCTGATAGCGGATGACGAACCGGATATTTTAGAAATATTAAAATACAACCTCGTTGAACAGGGCTATGAGGTAGTAACGGCAAAAGATGGAGACGAGGCGCTGGAAAAAGCCCGCCGCACCATGCCTGACCTGGTGATCCTTGATATCATGATGCCTCGCAAAACCGGCGTAGAGGTTTGCCAGATCATGCGAACCCAGCCTGCTTTTAAGGATACCTTAATCATGTTTCTTACAGCTGTCAATGATGAAGGAACGCAGATCAAAGGGTTAGAAACCGGGGCCGATGATTATGTCAGCAAGCCGATCAGTCCAAAGGTTTTCTTAAGCAGGGTCAATGCCCTGTTTCGGCGGTTGAATAAAGCCGAAAACAAGATTCTGGATATCGATAACATCACGATCGATCCGGAACGCTTCATGATACAGGTTGATAAAAAAGATATCGTGCTGGCAAAAAAGGAATTTGAACTGCTGCATTTGCTGGCGCAGAAACCGGGCCGTGTATTTCTCCGCAACGAAATTTTGAACCAGGTTTGGGGGAATGACGTTATTGTCGGCGACCGGACGATCGATGTTCATATCCGGAAGATCAGGCAGAAACTGGGCATCGATTGCATTACCACGGTAAAAGGGGTTGGCTATAAATTTGAACTCTAAAAAAAAGCCCAAGGTACAAGCAAGTCCTAAAATTGTACCTTTCTTCCTGTTTGTCTGTCTTTTACCTTTGCGCTATGCTCTCCATCAAAAATCTTTCCCCCCGGCAACTTTCCGTTTTTACTGCTTTAGCGTTGGCGCTACCTATCGGATTATTGTTAGGCGCCGTTGAGAAAAAATGGATCACAGGGCTTATTTATTTTTCTATCATTTTTGCGGGTAGTTATTTCCTTATCTCTTTTGTTCTGGAGCGGTTCATCTTCCGGAAAATAAAACTTATTTATAAATTTATTTACCAAACCAAAGCCACTAAACGGGAAGAGACTTATTATAAATATATACTTCCTAAAAAAGGAATTGACGAAGTAAGGGAAGATGTGGAGGCCTGGGCCAGTGAAAAAAAGGAGGAAATAGACCTACTCCGCACCAATGAGCAATTCAGAAAAGAATTTTTACAAAATCTTTCCCACGAATTCAAGACCCCCATCTTCGCCATACAGGGTTATGTTGACACATTACTGCACGGCGCTTTGGAGAATCCATCAGTGAACCGGCGTTTTTTAGAAAAAGCTGCCACTAATGTAGAGCGTCTTACCAACCTGCTGAACGACCTGGATGAAATATCTAAATTAGAAAGAGGTGAACTCCATTTAATAAAACAAAACTTCATCATCCAGGAGTTAGTGAAAGAAACATTTGAAAGTATATCGATCATGGCGGAACCCAAAAATATCCGCTGCTCGATAAAAAAAGGTTGTGAGTCGCCCTTGATGGTTTTTGGTGATAAAGAAAAAATCAGGCAGGTATTATTGAACCTTGTAGAGAACTCCATTAAATATGGCAAACAAAATGGCACCATTACCGCCAGTATGTACAATACCGATGGCCGACATATTCTGGTAGAGATAAGTGATGATGGCATTGGCATTCCCGAAAAATATTTGCCCCGCATTTTTGAACGATTTTATCGCACCGATACGGGTCGAAGCCTTGACGTAACAGGTAGCGGTCTCGGACTTGCTATTTGCAAACACATTGTCGAAGCACATGGTCAAACGATACATGTACGCAGCCGGGAGGACGTAGGGACGACGATTGGTTTTACACTGGATAGAAAGAAAGATTAGACGGAATAACGCAACGGCATGAGTTACCGCCCAACAATCGCTGGTTCAAATTTCTCTCCTACCAATCCTGCGATCATATCCGCCATTTGTTGCTGGTACAATTGCTGGTCTTCCTTTATTTCTCCCAATGGCAGTATCGCTGGCCCTATCATTGCCAACCAGGTTTGGGAAGATCCACGTATAAACGAACTGTGAGATGTCCAGTTTTTATCTAACCGCCCACGCCCATGATCGGTTGTGATCAAAAGCGTAGTATTATCCTTATATCCCGGCGTGGTTTGTACCCAATGCCATAATTCGGCCAGCATACGATCTACTTTATTGGCCTGCTCAAGATAAAGATCGTATCGTCCTGCGTGTGCATACTCGTCTGTTTCTCCCAGGCCCAGGAACACCACTTTGGGTTGATGTTGTTGCAAGTATGCTTTAGCCGTTAAAAAAGTAAGCTGATCGTGGCGAACTCCCCCTTTATTTTGTATCGCTTCTTCCTGAACCCGGTTAATTAACTTCTGCTCCTTCGATGGTAAGCCCTCCACCATATTTTCATAACCGCTGTTGACGAGCATGCCACTTCTTTCTTCATTTAATATAAAGGGAAAAACATCCCATGATGTAAAGGCGACAACCTTGCCTCTAAACTCTTCTTTGTTATTTAAAAATTCCAGCACGTTTACATTGGCATTATTCTTTTTATTATTTGTAGCAACCAGGAGGTCTGTATTACCGGTGAATATTTCGTTATACCCGGGATAAGAAAAAGTGTAAATGTTCGCTGTATTTACTTTGTTATCGAAATGGCGGTTACCGTAGAGCTGTCCTTTTTTTGCCAGGATGTTCCAAAAAAAAGGCATCAATTTCTGACGCCTCTCTTTTTCATTGTCTGACCAATACAGCATTTTCATGGTAGCAGTGTCGGTGGTACTTTCTATATCATTGATCAGGTCTGCATCCGCTCCGGTAAATATCTCCTGCCAGCGAAAACCATCAACGGTAATGATGATCAAATTACCAGCAGGTTTACTATCAAAAATCTGTTTTACACACTGTTCTTGCGGAATGAACCAGTTCGTTGCTGGTTGTGTCGTTGGAAGTGTTGAAAAAAGAATGAGACAGGTTAGGATGTTTTTCATTAACGAAGGTTTTGCAAAGAAAGAAAGACAGTATGAACATGTTGTTAATCAACGGTAACGTTTTCGTTAAGCTATTTTGATCACAAACGCTTAACACTGGCATAATGATTAGTTTATATACAATGACAACCTTTGTCAAACCTCCGGAATGCAAAAACGTTTTGTTGATGTTGTAGTAGTATCAGATATCCACCTGGGAACCTACGCCAGCCGCGCCAAAGAATTTCTCGCCTATCTTAAAAGTGTATCGCCACGACTATTGATACTGAATGGTGATATTATCGATGGATGGCAATTCAGCAAACATTATTTTCCAACGGTACACATGGCGGTGATACAGGAGATATTCCAGCTTCTCTCCAATGGCACGAGGGTGATCTATATCACCGGCAACCACGATGAAATATTGCGTCGTTATTCGGATGTACATCTTGGCAATTTTCAACTGACTGATAAAATAGTAATAGAGATCAATGGTAAAATGACCTGGGTCTTTCATGGAGATGTATTTGACCATACCACCCGCGGACAGGCGAAACTCTGGACAAAACTGGGCAGTAACGGTTATGCTTCACTACTGGCTTTTAATAGCTTCATCAACCGATTGATGAAACTGGCAGGAAAGAAAAAATTGTCGCTGTCCAAAAAAATAATGGAGCAGTTTAATAAACGAATGGTGAATATTGATGCTTTTGAAACAATGATCGCCGAGCTGGCTATTGAAAAAAAATACGACAGCGTAATCTGCGGTCATATTCATCAGCCACAGAAAAGGGTGATCAAAACAGATGAAGGATCTGTTACCTACCTCAACTCCGGCGATTGGGTAGAGCATCTCACCGCGTTAGAATACCACGACAACGACTGGCATATTTACTCTTACGATGAGTTGACGATGAATTCAGCACATATACAACCGCCAAAACCAAAGCCGGAAGTAATGACTAATGATATCGCTATCTATCTCCATTCATTGGCCCATCAACAAGCAGCCATTTAAGGGTTAACCGTAAAAATTGATATATGAAAATATTTTATGCCGTACAGGCAACAGGTAATGGACATATCAGCAGGGCGATGGAACTTTTGCCATACCTGCAGCAATATGGCTCGGTAGATATTTTTTTAAGTGGCAATAACAGTCATCTTTCGCTGGATGCACCAATAAAGTATCGCAGCAAAGGGCTTAGTTTATATTACAACTGTAACGGAGGACTCGATTTCTGGCAGGTGGTCAAAGATTATCAGCCGCTCCGCCTGAGGCAGGAAATCAAAGATCTGCCGGTTGAAAAATATGATCTTGTCATTAACGACTTTGATTATATCACCGCAGCGGCCTGTGCTAAAAAGAATATCCACTCGGTGAATTTTGGGCACCAGGCCAGTTTTCAATCTTCGCTGACACCAAGACCCTCCGCCAAAAGCGTCGCCGGCGAATGGATATTAAAGAACTATGCCAAAGCATCAAGGTATGTCGGTTTACATTTCAGATCCTATGACAATTTTATTTTCACGCCGGTTATTAAAAAAGAAATACTGGAAGCGTATCCTGCGGATGGCAATTATATTACCGTATATCTTCCTTCGTACTGTGAACCCCAACTGATCAATATCTTTCAGCCGTTCGGTGATATAAGGTTTGAGATATTCTGCTCACAAACCAAAGAGCCCAAAACCTATGACAACATCAGTTTTTTACCGGTAAATAAAAAATGGTTCAATCAAAGCCTTATCAACTGTTCCGGCATCATTACCGGCGGCGGTTTTGAAACGCCGGCAGAAGCCCTGCACCTGGGTAAAAAAATAATGACCATTCCCATCCGCAGCCAATACGAACAACAGTGCAATGCTGCCGCCTTAGAAAAAATGGGCGTATTGAAACTAAAAAGTATTGACAGCGATTTTGAAACCCATTTATACCACTGGATGAATGAGGGAAACGTAATTAAAATGGATTATAGCCAAACGATTCCGCAATGCCTGGAATTTCTATTCGAAGGCAACGAGTATGAAAGAGAGAAAAAAGAGCATGAAAGAGTAAAAGAGGTAAAAGAGTTCACCCTATAATTTCCGAAAGGATAATAGTGAACCATTTTCATAGCTCTAGAAATTTCTATTCGTACAAAAGGTATCCCGAGTTAAAAGAGCTAGCTAGGTAACTGTCTAAATAACAAAGAGGAAATCTTAGTCTCCTTAACCCGCTCCTTATCTCTTTTTCTCTTTTAACCTCTTTGCAAAAAAAAACCACCCCGGTGCTTGCTTTCCGGGATGGCAACTGCATGAGAAAAATTGCTTAGACGGATAACTGCTAACCCATCTTTTGACACTAACGATGTGTAGTAAAGAACTGCTGTAAAGATGCGGCCCTCACATTACAGCACCGTTACGGTAAGGTTACCGCTGCATTAATTCGTTTTATCGCTGTATACCCCGAAGCATTCCACCCAAGCCCTGTTTAGGGAAGTCTCGTTAAGCCGGGAAAAATTTAATATTACCTTATTGTTAAGTTTTTGTACTTTAGTACAGCCTGGCTGGCCCATGAAAATAAAAGCAACCATATTGTCCCTTTTAGTTATCCTGATCATTCAACCCATTGTTTTGTTTGGCCAGGATAAGGCTTCCGTTATTCGTTTCGACTTCTACGGAGATCCTGTTGAGTTTGAATTTGACCAAAATTCACGTGTTGGCTTTGATAATCAGCTCACCGGGGAATCCATTCAGCACTTTTACAAGACTATACTCAACAGCGATTACCACCCGATCATAAATGCACTTTTGGCTTATAAAGAACAGCATAAACCCGATGACTGGCTTTATTATCAGCTTATTCGCAAAACTGCGCAGCAAATAAGTCCGAAAGCGGAAAACTATCAGCGCTATACTTTGTACAAGTGGTTCTTTTTATCCAAATCGGGTTATGATGCCACATTAGCGATAGCAGGCGACCGGGTGCTTTTTTATGTCCAGAGTGATGAAAATATCTACAATATTCCCTATCGTATCCGTGATGGCAAGCAATACGTCTGCCTGAATTACCATGATTATGAGAATATTGATTTTGAAAGAACCAAATTTTCAGAAATAGCCATTCATACACCGGAAGCGCAAAAACCTTTTTCCTATAAAGTAACCCAGCTACCTGCTTTTACTGCCGGCGATTACATGGAAAAAGATCTTACTTTCAATTATTACCAGACCGATTATCACTTTAAAATAAAACTTAACGCCCAGGTAAAAACCATTTTTGCCAACTACCCGGTGGTCGATTATGAATCTTATTTTAATATCCCGTTGAGCGATGAAACTTATAGTTCGCTTATACCCTCGCTCAGGAAGAATATTAAGGGGATGACCATAAAAAACGGTGTGGATTACCTGATGCGGTTTACGCGTTATGCATTCCTTTTTGAAACCGACTCCGAAAATTTTGGAAAAGAAAAACGGCTGACTCCGGAGCAGACATTACTGTATGAAAACAGTGATTGCGATGACCGTGCCGCTCTTTTCTTTTACCTGGTAAAGGAAATCTATGATCTGCCAATGATCGTATTAGCCTATCCCAAGCATGTTACAATAGCTGTAGAATTTGACAAGCCCATAGGAAAGTCGATTATCTACAAGGGAGGAAAGTATTCTATTTGCGAACCCACTCCACAAAAACAGGATCTTAGCTTAGGAGAATCATTACCGGAATTAAAGAAAAGTCCTTATGAAGTGGTGTATGCTTATCACCCGCAGCAGAAATAACCAATAATTTTCACTGATCGGCTGCATGCTGCTTTCTTTTCCTTATTCATCCGAACAAAATATTATTCTTCCTTTTTAAATACTAAAAGACACCACATAGTTTGGTTCACAGTTGAGATAAATACATATTCTATCACTGTAGCCATAGTTGCAATCTTATTTTACACAACTGTTTTTATAAATCCTTAAAACCCATACCTTGCATGAGGCGGAGGTGGTATATAAGTGGTATCAATTATAATAGGACTTTCTAGTACTTTTTGCCGAATTTTTATTGGATCCATATATCTGGCCGGAAAGCCATAGAATCCGATTACAATTTTATTACTGTCAACAACATACAGGTCAGCAATATTGTCTGATATACAGACAGTGTCCAAAATATTTCCTTTTTTAACGGTAACAACATCCGAAAAGTTTGCCCAGGCAGCAGAATAGGTATACCATTCTACTTCGATTGACGTAGTTTTTATTTTCCTGAAAAAAATCCGATCCCTTAAATCTAATTTAAATGTCTGACCACAAGAAATAAAGTAAATTAAGATGAATAAATAACAGGCTATTCGCATTGATCAATTTTTACTTTCGGGTTCCTTCGCTTTATTCTGCAAATCATCCAGCATTTTTTTACTGCTTTCATTCATCCGGACAAAATATTTTTCTCCCGTTTTAATAAAAGACAACGTCCTACAATCCGGCTCACTGGTGAAATAAATTACATATACCGCATCGCCTTTGCCATAGCAATAAATTTTTCCCCGGGTAACACAGCTATCCTTGCCGGCGATCAGCCTATCGTTTACATTCTTTGCAATAGTAGTAATGATCGTTTTATCATACACCTTGACCATATTAAAAGAACGGGGATTACCTGGTGTATGATAGTACATCACGGTTGCGCTATCGCAGGCTGCAAGTTCCGGCATCAGGCTATTGCGTGACTGATCTTTACAACCCGTAACCAATAAATAAAACCAAACAACTATCAGAGAAACTAATCTGAACATGACATTCAATTTCTTTCTTAAGCAATCTATAAAAAAACGCCCTGAAAAATTCCAGGACGTTTTTTTTTAATATTATTCTAATCAACGACTAATAAGCTGCATTCTGAGGATCCCAATTGGTCCAGCTGGCTGTCCAGTTGGTAGTACCCATTGCTCCACGATAGGTTGTCGATGTAAAGAAAGAGTTCATGCCTGTAAAACTGGCGCCTGTCAAAGCAGGAGATCCGGCTTTTGGCAAGAAGTTAGGTGTAAGAGAATAGAATGGACTCTCGAGCATAATGGCATCAGCACTTGCATAAGTGATGGAACCATTAGCTTCAGCTTTCTCTTTCAGTGCAAGAGCTGCATCCTGGCGCATTGCTTTTTGATCCGCACTTGACATCGGATTACCAGGATAAACATTCTTAGCGAATAAACGTGCCGTTGATGAATCGGTGAAATATGGCTCGGCTACCGCATGCACGAGGTTATTGGCAAATTCAGAATTTCCACCAATGAATTCATCCCATGATCCCTTGGATTCTACTGCGAAACCGCCTTTCTGATAACCTACCAAAACTGAATTTCTCAATACAAACTGGGCACGTCTGCGCCACCTGTTGGCATAGTTGTGGTTAGAAGCTGTACCGGCCGCATTGTTTGGACCAACAAAAGTGAAATTGCTCAATTGAGGACGGGTGAAAGGAGCAGCGGTAGTACCGCTAGCATCATTATCACATTCTATACCGTTACCAGCATCACCGGCATCTACAAAATCCGGTTTCCTCATAGAGATAGCAAATTGTATTTTACCAGTATAACCAAAATCAAAGTCAAAATCATCATCTGCGGTGGCAAACGCTATAAGGTTTTTAGCATTTACGTTTCCGCCAAAGAACTCGTAAGCGTCGTCATTACCAAAGGACACCTGTACATTTTCAATAATAGTGCCGGCACCAACACCACCCATTGTCAATCCATTGATCTCGGAACCGGGTTCCGCAGCAATACCAGCGAATTCAATACGAACAAAACGGAGGATGCCGCTTTCATCATTTGGATCCGTACCGCCGTACTTACGTC
>JANOCH010000649.1:0-1779 GCA_031412015.1 Chitinophagaceae bacterium | reverse complement strand
AATCGATGGTAATGACGGATATCGTTTATACATTAATAACAAGGTCATCATTGATAACTGGAAGAAACAATCTTATTCTACTATACTGGTCAATTATTATTTTGAAAAAGGAAAGGTTTACGATATCCGCATTGAATATTTTGAACCGGCTGGCAATGCATGGTTGAGGTTGATCTGGAATGTCGGAATAAAAGATAGTAGTGAGCAAAAATTGAAAGAAGCTGTTCAAGTGGCAAGGAACAGTGATGTAGCTATCGTAGTGGCCGGTATTGACGAAGGCGAATTCAATGACAGGGCCTCCCTGGCTCTTCCCGGTTTACAGGAAGAAATGATAAAACGCATAGCTGCTACCGGGAAACCTGTTGTTGTTTTGCTGGTGGGCGGTAGCGCCATTACGATGAACAACTGGCTGGACAAAGTAAATAGCGTAGTAGATATTTGGTACCCGGGCGAGACCGGTGGAGCGGGGGTAGCCGATATTTTATTCGGTGATCGTTCTCCATCTGGCAAATTACCCATCACCTTTCCTGTGTTTGAGGGCCAGTTACCCCTGGTCTACAATCACAAACCAACCGGCCGTGGCGATGACTATACCAACCTTACAGGCCAGCCTATGTTTCCCTTTGGTTTTGGATTAAGTTATACCAACTTTGATTATACTGGCCTGCAGTTAGACAAATCAATCATTAAAGCAGGAGAAAATCTTAGTCTCCGATTCAAACTTAAAAATACCGGGAAATATAAAGGCGATGAAGTAGTGCAACTATACCTGCATGATGAACTAGCATCTTTGGCAAGACCTGTCAAAGAATTAAAAGGCTTTCAGCGGATAAGCCTTGAGCCGGGCCAGGAAAAAGAAATACAATTTATTATTACACCGGATATGCTGACGATGCTCGATATAAATATGAAAGAAGTGATCGAACCAGGTAAGTTCAGGATCATGATCGGGAGTTCGAGCATGGATATACGGTTGAGGAAGATATTTGAAGTACAATGATAGCCGGAAATTGACACATACCCGCAACCAAATTTACCACCTCTTATTTATTCAGCGGGTTCAGTCAGCCAGGTTGCCATTGTATCGGCGCTACCCCGGCAAGTACTGCCTTTTTTCTGAGTGGCGAAAAATTGACAGGCTGGCTGCTATACATTCCGACCATCCCCAAAAGTCCAGGTGGACCATAAAACTGAAAATTTGACTTTCAGAAATTGCAAATTTTTCAGTGACGCTGAAATTTTTTCAGGAAAAAAGATCTAACCCTGAAATGGCATCTATTTTGTCCGCCTCTTTTTATAACTAATTTTCTAACCAAATTAAAAAGAGGTAATTATGACAATGTTAAAAAGAAACAGCAACCTGCTGAACAACTTCACTACACATTTTGATGATTTCCTTAACCGTGACATTTTTAATTGGGGGTTGACTAATTTTTCAGACACTAACACCAGCATCCCGGCAGTCAACATTAAGGAAACACCAGATAACTATGAAGTGGAAGTTGCCGCACCAGGGATGACAAAAAGCGATTTCAGGGTGCAACTGGAGGGAAATACCCTCACCATCAGCTCCGAAAAAACAACAAAGAACGAGGAAAAAGAAGTTGCAAGGTACACCAGCCGTGAATTTAGCTACCAATCTTTTTCAAGAACTTTTAACCTGCAAAAAGATGTGGTCGACACTGAAAGAATCCAGGCAAAATATACGGACGGTGTTCTGCATTTGCTGATTCCTAAAAAGGAACACGCAAAACAAAAACAGCCAAGGCTGATCGAAAT
>JANOCH010000648.1:0-4715 GCA_031412015.1 Chitinophagaceae bacterium | reverse complement strand
ACACCCGCTATCCTGAAGACAAGAGAAAATAAACTGGCACAATCGCTGGTATTGACCAGCCCCGATGTAACGGTCAGGCTGTATGATAATGGTGAGATTGATGATGACACGATCTCCGTGTTCCTCAATAAGAAGTTAGTTTTATCCAGCAAGCGATTGACGGCAAGCCCGCTCGTGCTGAAATTTAAAATGGACGAGGATAACGATGACCAGGAATTGACAATGGTCGCGGAGAACCTTGGTCGTATCCCGCCCAATACATCACTTATGGTAGTAGAAGCGGGTGAACAACGGTATGAAGTGCGCATTACCTCTACCGAGCAAAAGAATGCGGTGGTGAGGTTTAAATATCAAAAGCCTTAGTTAGAAGTCGGAAGTTTTAAGACCGAAAGTCCGAAGGAAGAAACAATAGTGTTGAAGGTTACTGACTCCCGACTCCTGGCTCCGGACTTCTTCCTTGCCGTTTCTGTAATTTTTATACCCGCTTCATATTTTTCCCTATTTTCATTTTAAATGCAGAAAGGGCTCATTTTATTTTTTTTATTGGCGCTTGGTTTTTGTGTCCGCGGCCAGGACATCAATGGCTTTTGGAAGGGAAGGCTGGTGATGGAGCCCGGTGGTTGTTTCCCCGTGTATAATATCGAATTCCAATTACAGATAGCGGGAAACAGTATCAGGGGTAACTCCTATCATTATTCTGATACCAGCAACTATGTAAAAGAAGAATTTGAAGGAGTTTATGATTCGGTAAGCAAATCATTAAGTATCGATGAACAAAAAGTGTCTGTCTTTAGAATACCGCCAGATTGTATTCCCTGTATTAAAAAATATGCGTTGACCTTTCATACAGATGGACGGGAAGAACAGTTACGGGGCACCTGGACGGGCAAAACAATGGATGGTAAAAGCAATTGCCCTCCCGGAACTATTGTAATGACCAGGATTCAGAAGCCTGCCTTTAAGCCGGGCATTGCGACTGAATTGATAGAAAGAAAACTTGAACTTGTAAAAGAGATCAAAGTCGACACCGGAAACCTTCGTCTTGATTTTTATGATAATGGTGTCATTGATGGTGACACCATATCCGTGTATGTAAATGATATGCCCGTTGTTTCACGGCGGGGGCTTGCCACCAAACCAATAACGGTGTTTGTAAGGATCGACCTGGTAAAACCCCTGCAGGAAATGATCATGGTCGGTGAAAACCTTGGCTCTATCCCTCCTAACACGGCTTTGATGATCGTCAACGACGGCGACAGGCGTTACCAGGTCTATCTTACTTCAGATAACAAGAAGAATGCGATGGTGAGATTTATTTATGAAAAACCGAAGTAGAGCGTTCTATCTATCGTGATTGGTCTTTATCAGTAAGTCTTTGTTTTTTTTGAATTTTGCTGATGGTTTTTGCAATACGTTCTATTTTTGTTTCTTCTTTTTTAGCTGAATAGATCCAGTCGATAAAGGCTTTTTGTTCGCCATCCGTGTAAGTAAGGAATATTTTGTAGGCGTTTGGCTCGTCCAAAAAGCAGAGTCGTAATTCGTCAGGAATTTCAACCGGAAGATTGTCGGGGTATAATATAACATGAACATAATCGCCTTCCGCTTTTCCTATTTTCTTTCTTATCCCCGCTTTTACCGGCAGAAAGAGTTTGCCATTTCCCATGGGCATCAAATGGTAATTTTTTATTTCAAAATCGTCAATTGTTCCCCGGACTCTGACCCATCCGAATGGAGAACGTTTGTCCGGCAATATATCGGGAATGCTGGCATAGGTCCATCCTCCTTTACCCTGAAATTTTTCAAGCAGGTACTTTTTATTTATTAAAGGCTTTTCCATGCTAATGTTTTGCCGGCATTTTGATGGGAGTCCGTGCCGGCAAAAATATAAAAGCTGATTTATTTCAGCGTTTGCAGTTGTGTAAACTTTTTCAAGGGACGCAAGCTTTTAGAACTTTGTGAATAAAGATTTCCAGGAAAATATTCCTGCCTTCCGGCAAGTCTGTAAACAGCTCATTTCTTTTTAATTTTTGAAATTGCCATGCTAACTATTGTTGTTGGTTTCTCCATATCCTTTATGGCAAAATCCGCTGCTAACCTGATAAGATCTTTGACCTTTTTATTTCTATAGTCTGCCGGAGCGTCAACAGGAATGTGTCGTATCAAATTTCCAGTTCCTGTCAATAACCTATGAGGGTCATTGATCAATGTTCCTTTATTGAAACCTAAGTTGAGATGGTTTGTATAGATTGGAAGCATGCAGAATGCGTCAGACAACTTATCTGAAATCGAGAATACTGTAGTCAGGGCGTGAGTATGATACACTAGTTCATTACTGTTGGGATAAATGTCAAGGATATATTCCCGCAGATCTTTAAACAATTCAATAATTTTCTTTTCCTTAAACTCCAGGAAGAAAAGAAAATCAGGATGTATTGGCCTTGCTTTCTTCATCTGGCGCTGTTATCGGATTGCATGGCACAAAAAAGGTTTCCTTCTGTGTCGAGGAATTTGGCGATCCAACCTACATAAGGAATCGCCATTTTTGACATTAGAATTTGTCCACCATTATTTTCAACCCGCTGTATTATTTCGTCGAGGTTTTCAACTGAAATAGTACATTCCAAACCAATGATCTTTTGTTTTACCGGTGAATATTTTCTTGACTGCAGCGCCCCTATCAATTCTCCATTTTCCGTCTTGTCGGCTTTGATCTGCAGGAAGTCAGAGGGTCCATAGGATGCAAAGCCCCACTCAAAAACTCCTTCATAAAAATTCTTCGCCCTGTCCATATCGTCAATGTGAACTGCGAAATGTGTCATTTTATTTTTCATAATCATAAATTAAATTTTTACCGGGATGCAGGATTTGCACAGATGCTGTAAGAGATATTCAACCGTTCAACAATCTGAATTTAAATTTAGCGTAAAATTGGATCATTCCCATACAACTATCTTAGTGCCGTTATTATCGGATTCGCCAGTCCCATGTAGTTCAATGGTATTTTATTTATCCTTATTGCCCTTTAAAATATTCGAAAGATGAAAAATCGATTATAACACGTAATTTCCAATTCTAAAAATGAAACATGATAAATCCAAACAAGGCATTATGGGAAAAAGGTGACTTTACACGTATTGCCGACACCATGAGGGAAAGCGGTGCGGCATTGGTCGCCAAACTGGGAGTCACCAAAGATCTTACTATTCTTGATCTCGGCTGTGGCGATGGAACTACAGCCATTCCGCAAGCAAAACTTGGCGCTAATGTTTCAGGCGTTGATATAGCCAGCAATCTTGTGGAAGCCGGAAACAAAAGAGCAAAAGCGGAAGGTCTTACTAATATCACTTTCCGGGAAGGCGATGCGACAGATCTGCATGAACTAAAGGATCAGAGTTTTGACCTGGTCGTAAGCATCTTTGGTGCCATGTTTGCCCCAAAGCCATTTGATGTCGCGAGGGAAATGGTGCGTGTTACCCGTCCTGGAGGAAAGATAGTTATGGGAAATTGGATACCCGGTGATCCTACGCTTGTAGCGCAAATATTAAAGATAAGTTCTGCCTATACTCCTCCCCCGCCAGAAGGTTTTGTCAGTCCTATGTTGTGGGGCGTGGAGAGCCACGTTATAGAACGTTTTGAAAAAGCCGGAGTGCCAAAAGAAAACATATCCTTCATAAAAGACACATTTACCTTTACCGCTGCTTATTCACCAGAAGAACTTGTCAGTAACTTCCGGCAATACTATGGCCCCACCATGAATGCATTTGAAGCGGCTGAAAAGAATGGCAAGGCTTCCGAACTGCAGCAGGAACTGGAAATTCTATTTAACAGTCAAAATCAAAGCACAGATAAAAATACCACGTCTATTCCTGCTACTTTCTTAAGAGTGACGGTTAAATGTTAACCAGATAAATGGAATGATACCGGCAACCAGGGATTTAATAAAACCGGCATCTGTATATAGCTTTATCGCCGACTTCATTAAGTCAGCGGTGTCAGGTTCAATGATGTGTTAATTTAAATTAGTCATGCCATCGCAGATTATTTGCGCGGAAAGGGATTGCTTTAAGTAGATAAAGTTCACTCAACAAATTCCAAAATATCTCCTGGCTGGCAGTTCAATGTAATCGTCGTGCGATGGTATGCTGTCAGGGTTGTTTGTTGAACATCAAATAAGTAGTGAGCTTGCTTATTTTGCCATTGGCAAAATGAAATACATCACAGAATACCGCATCAAGTATATTTCCATCTTTCATTTTTGCTTTCACTGTTCCTTCGGCCATCACAATGTTTCCTTCTTCAACAAGTCGGATAATGGAAATATCGGGATGCCCGTCAGCATTCGGGCTTTCAATTTCCTTGTCAAATGCCTGCTTACCTTCATGATAAAAAAAGCCCGGCATTTCCCAGATCACATCGTCATTAAGGCACGATAGAATTTTCGCATGGTCGGTAAAACGGAAACCCTCCATGTATTTTTCCACAGTTTGCTTTTGATTGGACATATCGCTTGACGTTTACTTATTGTTGCAACAAAGTAGTGCGAATACACTACGGGTATTAGTTTTATTTTGTTTAGGTGAAACTGTTTTATTTTATTTTTTTTGTCCTTCGCAACTATCTAAATGTCGGGTATCATTCGTTCGACCCCGACATAACTATGGTTTATTCAGGTAAATTGTCAGTGTACTGATTTCCAGAACTGCGTTCCGCGATTT
>JANOCH010000647.1:0-4474 GCA_031412015.1 Chitinophagaceae bacterium | reverse complement strand
TTGAAACATTGTTGGACGAAGTGGCATTAGCGTATTCAAATTTTGGCACATCAGTTATGTCGCCCGCCTGCTGCCAGCGCTGCAAGGCTTTTTTAGTATGATTAAGACCAAGGAAAGCGCCATCACTGATAAAAAGAAAATCCCATTGGCTAAATATCTTATTGCCATACTGGTAATTTAATTGTGCATCCAGGGTAATGAATTTATAGGTAAGCGAAGTACTGAATCCACCAAACCCTTTCGGAGAGGCGCTGCCTACGATGGTGCGACCGGCTTCATCGTAGGTATTGGTAGTTTCGCTTTTTGACGCATCCTTGTACCAAAGCGGATCGCCGTTAGCAGGATCTGCGCCGGCCCATTCCCTTATAAAATAAGATTGCACATCCTCTCCTACTTTTAACGTAAAAGGGTTGCCGATGATCTCCTCCGCACCTTCACGCAAACGGGTTACCTTATTTTTGTTCCAGGCTGCATTAATTGAGATCGTCCAGTTGAAATTTTTTGTTTTGACAGGGTTGGCATTCAGCGTAAGTTCAACGCCTTTGTTTTCCATGGCGCCTACATTATTACTATAACCCAGAAATCCACTGGTTGATGACAAAGGTTCATTCAATAAAAGGTTTTCTGTTTTGCGGATGTAATAATCGGCTTCCAGCATAATACGATTCTTCAGCACACCCATTTCTATCCCTACATCAAATGGCTTGTTCTGTTCCCAGGTAAGATCATTATTACCTACACTGGTTTGAAAACTACCCGGCGCTCCGTTATAAGTAGTTGAAAAAAGAAAAGTACTCCGCCAGACATAGTTGCCGATACCTGCATTTCCATTCACGCCATAAGACGTTCTTAGCTTCAATGCGGAAAATATCTTTTGATTTTCCATGAATCCTTCTTCATCTATATTCCAGGCGGCACCCACACTCCAGAAAGTTCCATAGCGATTGTTGGCGCCAAACCGTGAAGAACCATCACGACGAAGACTTCCTGATAAACTATATTTCCCTAAATAGTTTAACTGGGCTCTCGATAGTAAAGAAGTAAATGCGTAGTCAGATCCTGTTACGTTGGCCGTAGTAGGTACTGCCGGCACAGGATAAACGATTCCCTGGTTTTTAGGCACCACGTTACCATCACCGGACTGTGTATAGGTTCTTGATTCCTGCGCCTCATAACCAACCGTTACCGTTCCATCTAGTTGATCATCCAGCAAACGAAAATCATAATCAGCCAGGTTTGTCCAAACCCAGTTGTATAAACGATTATAAGAATTAGCGCTGTATCCGCCCAGCGTACGTGCATCACCAAAATAGGGATTGTAGTAGAGGTATTCTTCTACATTATTGTAGTCAACACCAAACCGTGACGTCAACTTTAAATTGTCCAGCATTTTGTATTCCAAATAAACAGAGCCCAGTAATTTTGAGGTCTGGTTGTTTTGCTTGTCATATTGACTAATGGCAAGAGGATTGTAGATCTGGCCAAAAGTTCCGGGATCATAGCTGGGCGTTCCGTCGGTATTATACGCTTCGTTGGTAGGCAACAATGCAGTAGCCGCGATAATGGGGTTGCGAAAATTTGCTGATTCTGTTTCGCCTCTTTGCTTAAAACTTGAAATGGCCAGATTGATACCCGTAGAGAATTCTTTACTCAATTGGTGTTTGAGATTGATATTACCCGTGTATCTTTTTATTGCAGAACCAATGACAGGGCTTTCCTGTTTAAAATATCCGCCGGATAAAAAGAATTGTGTTTTGCTGTCGCCGCCTGATGCGGAAACATTGATCTGCTGCTGCTGTCCTTTCCGTGTTACCAGGTCAAGCCAATTGTAATTCGCATCAGTATTATATCCAAAAAAGTCGTTTAATATTTGTTCAGCATCGCTTTGAGCAAAGCCGGCATTCACCAATCCTTCGGTGTAGAGTTCTTTTACCTCTTCCCTGTTGAGCGGTTCGCCCATTTTAGGTTTGTACGCGATATCACTGTACCCAAATTCACTGTCAACACGGATCTTCGTCTTTCCGGCTTTGCCTTTTTTTGTGGTAATAATAATAACCCCGTTGGCGGCACGGGATCCATATATAGAAGCGGCAGAAGCATCTTTTAATACCGATATACTTTCAATATCGTTGGGATTGATAGTGGCCAAAAGGTTACTTGAGTTGGTGAGGTTGCTTGGATCACCGGTATTGACAGGCATTCCATCTACCACGAATAAAGGAGCAGACGAAGCGCTGATGGAGCCAATACCCCTGATGCGAATTTGTTGCGCGGCCCCGGGCTGACCGCTGGTAGCTACCGATTGTAAACCCGCCACTCTGCCCTGCAACATCTGGTCAACTGAGACCTGGGGCACATTTTCCAATTGTTTTCCGGAAACTTTACCCACCGAGCCCGTGATCTTTTTTCTTTCCTGCTCCCCATAAGCCACCGCTACGATCACCTCATTCAATGCCAGTACATTCCTGGTAAGAGAAACTGCAAATTCATCCGGACCACCTTCCAGGGCTACTTCTCTTGTATCAAAACCACTAAAGCTAAACACCAGGGTTTTCGCGGCAGATGGTAAAACGAGTCTGAATTTGCCGTCTGCATCCGTGGCAGTTCCCACCTTTGAATTTTTAACGGTGATGTTGACTCCCTGCAAGGGAGCTTTGCTTTCATTGTCTGATACCATGCCCGTTACTTCCCGCTGAGACCATACCACGGTGCTACCGAAAAGAAGTATGGCCCAGCAAAATAAGAATCGTTTGATCTGCATAAATTTTGGTTTTTAGGACTGCAAAACAACCAACCATTGTTGTGCAGCGATTATAAAGAATATCAGTATACGGTTGCTTTATACGCTTGTGTTTCAAAATTGCTGATCCTGTTGACGATGGAATAAAAGATATCCCCTTGAATCTTTTATTGAGAAGGCAATAATTTATGCAGGGATGTTTCCAGCGTAATCGTCTTTATTCTTGAGGCATGAATATCGCCGGTTGAAGCAATCATTTTTTGTAATGGTTTTCTATGCTGAAAAGTGAAAAAAGCTTTTCTGCAAATGAACAATTAAACCAGGGCTGAAAATTTGGTTGTAAAAACGTTGAATGGCGGACTAATAATTTAGGGACGGTGGCTAAATACCTACTCGTCAAAAGTGGACCTTCTAAGTATCCATACTGCAGTTGGAAAAGTTAAAAACATCCCGAAAAAATTACTCGTAAATAAGATTACAGTTTGATGACGGAAATAGTCAGTATTTATTTTTTTATTACTGAAACATGAAAAACAATTACTCAAGCCGTAATAATGTATGATAAAAATTTTTTTCCTGAAACCTGAAAAACAATATTTGAATCGCTGTTAATAACCTGTTCAATGAAATATTATAATCAAAGCAACGTTATTTCCAACTAGAGTATCAGCCTGGCTGAACAGACTGGTTGAACTTACCCGGTTTGGTCTATCATTTAGGTAGACATATTTACCACTTGTAATGAAATTCGCCCATGAGAAAAATTTCGTACTTAGTTAACAGGATGTACCGATAGTTTTATATAGTAAACACCGTTTTACCACACACATGAGAAAGACCGGATCAAAAACTGGTTAAGTAAACCGTAACCACTGCTGTCATGATCAAGGATCTTTTGCTCAAAATTATTTTTATTCCCATCCTGGGGATCGGCCTTCCGCTTATCTCCGGGATCGTTGATTATAAAAAATATTCGCCGTTTGAACTTATCTCGGCCAATCTTTTTTTTATTCTAACGTCTTTCTTTATCTGGAAAGGTTGTAACTGGATACATATTAAACTAAGGCCCCTATACCGGCCCATATCGAACCCGTTTTCAAAGATCGCGGCGGTATGTTCAGTCTCGGCTTTATATGGCGCCTGCACCGGTGGTCTTTCTTCATTGATCTGGCTGAAAATATCCAGGGAGCCTTTTAGTTGGATGAGCGTTTACAAATTTATAGCCGCCTGTGTAGCCGCTGTCATCCTTTTTACACTCATCTATGAAATACTTTTCCTGAGCAAAGAGCGGGAACTGGATACAAAGATCGTGGACCAACTGGATAAAGAACTGTCTCAGGCCGAACTGCAGGTTTTAACCAATGAAATGGACCCGCATTTTATTTTCAACTCCCTTAATACGCTTAATCACCTTATATTAAATCAGCCCAGGCAGGCTCACTTATTTAACAACAAGCTGGCGCAGGTTTATAAATATTTCCTGATCAACAAAAACAAGGAACTTATTTCTTTACAGGACGAGCTGGAATTTATAGAGGACTATTTTTTCCTGCTACAAATAAGACATGATAATAAACTGCAGCTGCAAACCACGCTTGATGATAAGAGCCACGAGGTGATGATACCCCCCTGCTCGATACAAATATTGGTGGAAAATGCCATCAAACACAACGAATTCAGCGAGTCAAATCCTTTGCTGATAAAAGTATCCGTGAATGAACACTACCTGCAGGT
>JANOCH010000646.1:0-4927 GCA_031412015.1 Chitinophagaceae bacterium | reverse complement strand
GCCGCTGGCGGCTGAAGTGATGACCTATATTGGAAAAGTAGCAAATACGGGACAGATAATGAGTTATATTTACGAGTTGGAAATCGATAGCGAAACCCACAGCTATGAGTCGCGTTATATACCGCAATCAAATGATGATGTACTGGTAATAGTAAGAGATACTACGGATGCTAAAAAAGTGGAGAAAGAATTGTTGAGTTCAAGAGAAGCGTTGAGACAACTAAGCAATCACCTGGAAGATGTAAGAGAAGAAGAACGATTGCATATAGCAAGAGAGATTCATGACGAACTCGGGCAGCATCTGACTGTTTTAAAAATGAACTTTTCTTTTCTTGAAAAAAGTATAGTAGAAACGGATAGCAGGTTCGAACCCGAACTCAATAAAATATTCGACCTGATCAACGAAATGATGAAAGCCGTCAGAAAAATTTCTCATGAACTAAGACCCGGCCTGCTGGATGAATTAGGATTGGTTTCTGCTCTTGAATGGTATTGTAAGGATTTTGAAAAAAAGACAGGAATAAAAACTTCTTTTATTACAGAGTTTTCTGATACGGACCTTCCGGATAAAATACGTACGGGTCTGTTTCGTATTTTCCAGGAATCATTAACGAATGTGGCAAGACATGCTGAAGCCAAAAGGACGGATGTTTCTTTAAGCTTACAGGACCATGAACTTGTTTTACTGATCGAAGATGATGGCAAAGGCTTCAACACTACTGACATCGGCCATCACAAATTGGGTATCCTTGGCATGAAGGAAAGAGCCATTATGATGGGCGGAACCTATACTATTCAAAGCTCTCCTGGAAAAGGAACTATTACGGATGTGATTGTTCCCATAGGCAAAATCTAATAATTTACTCCCACTATTTTTTACTGTCTGTAACTTTTTTTCCAGGTCAGCGTTCCATTGTTAGTCACTGTTAAAAAAAATTAAAAAAAGTTAGCGGTTTATTGTTATACGAAAATAGTCGTATATTCGGACAGTAAAACATACACCCATGTCAACAATAAGAAGTATAAAGCCTACAGAAAGTGAGTTGGAAATACTGCAGATACTCTGGTTAAAAGGATTAGCGACCGTCCGGGAAGTGCATGAAGGATTAGCGGCTACTAAAGATGTTGGTTACACCACCACACTTAAGCTGATGCAGATTATGAATGAAAAAGGCCTTGTAAAAAGAGATGATTCTATGCGTACCCACGTATACCAGGCGGCGGTGAACAAGGAAAAAACACAGAAACATTTATTGGGTAAAATGATCGATAGCTTATTTGGCGGATCTCCTACCCAACTGGTCATCCAGGCTTTGGGCGAACATAAAGCCAGCCCGGCGGAGCTGGAAAAAATTCAGGCTTTATTAAATGATCTGAAAAAACAATAAAACTTAATTCATGTTTGCGATCGGTCAATCTAACTTTCTGCAGGCATTGGGATGGGCTGTCATGAACAGCTTGTGGCAAATGGCGTTGTTGTGGGTGGTTTACCAATTGGCTACTGCGATACTTAGAATAAATAAGTCTTCTCAAAAAGGTTTCCTGGCGACCTTGCTGCTGTTCGCAGGGTTTGCCTGGTTTGTGTTTACTTTCTTTTCTATCCTGGCGGATAGACCTGCTTCGGAAACGGGCTATTCAGCTTTTGTTTCTATCAGCGGCAATGAATCAGTAAACATTTGGTTGTATACTATGCTTCCAATTGCTTCGCTTGTATATCTAGTTTTGCTTACATTACCTGTTCTCAATTTTATAAGAAATTACCGCTATGTGCAGGTTATCCGTAAATATGGATTAAAGAAAGCTGATGTGAAATGGAGAATGTTTGCACAGAAAGTAGCTGAGCAAATGGGCATTGTCAAAACTGTCCGGGTATGGATGTCAGAGTTTGTTTCTTCACCTGTTACCATTGGCTATCTCAAACCTATCATACTTTTGCCGGTAGCCACGGTTAATCATTTATCGGCCGAACAAATTGAAGCGGTCATTTTACATGAGCTTTCGCATATCAAGCGCTTCGATTACCTGGTCAACCTGGTCACCCGTATCATACAGGCGATACTTTATTTTAATCCTTTTGTCAGGGCTTTTGCAGTGATAATAGAAAGAGAAAGAGAAAAGAATTGTGATGAAATTGTTTTGCAATTTCAATACGATCCCCACGGTTATGCGACAGCATTGCTGGTATTGGAAAAAGCTTCTCACCGGCCGCATTCGTTAGCCGTAGCTGCAGCAGATGGGAAGAAAAACGAATTGATGGGTAGAATTGAATCCATACTGGGTATTCAGAAGAAACCTGTTCTATCGTTTAATAAACTGGCAGGTATTGTAGCCGCCCTTCTTTGTTTTATCAGCCTGAATGCCTTATTACTGTTGAGCAAACCAGGGGAAAGTAAAGCAAACCCCGGACTTCTTACCGAGCTGTCTGGGCCTTTTAATTTGTTTACGCCAGGTATTGAATCATTGCCTTTAGGCGAAAATGAGGTAGCGGGATTTCAGCCCTCAACTATTTTGAATAATCCGCCTCCGATAATCCAAAAAGAGAACCCGGCCAAGGCAGTGGAAGAAAGCGAATCGTTATCGCACCCCGCTCCTGCTTCGCCCTATATGTTTGTAAATTTCATGGATAATATAATTCCTGAATTGGATGAGGAAAAAGAAGTACAGCTAAAGGAAGCTCTTGATGCATCAAAGAAGGTATTGACCGAAGAGCAGTGGAAAGCAATGGAAAAAAATATTGCAGATGCCATGACTTCGCTGGAAAAGGAGAAAGTTAAATCAGAGTACCAAAAGGCCATGAGCAAACTTGATTGGGTGAAAATGGAAGAAAAGCTGAGGGTTGCGTACGATAATATTAATTGGAAAGAGATCAATTCAGAACTTAACAAGGCGCTTATTGAAATAAGATTGGACAGTATTCAAAAAGCTTATGCTATGGCAGCAAGCGAACTTGCTTCTCTGGAAAAGGAACTGGTAAAATGCAATGAGCCGGGAATTCCAGATACGGATATCACTTTAGAGTCTCTTGAAATAAAGAAAAAGGAAATGATGAAAGCAATCAATACGCTTAAATCAGCCAGGGCTCGCAAGGTTGTTCGTTTGTAAGAGCAAACTAAAAGATAAAAATACTAACAAGCTGCCCGCTACATCAAAGTAGCGGGCAGTTTCAGTTTCGGGGTACTCCTATTTCTCGTGGTAAATGTGGCTTTACCTGTTTTTTCCTATACGATCTAAACTGATTAATACTCTTTATCAAAGGGGCGATATCTCTATTCTGATCAAAGGAAATAGTGCAGCCTGCCCGAATAGAATAGAATAGATAGTGTTTAGCATCTATGCACGACAAAGCAACACAAGAAATCCTTCCAGGTATTTCAATGTAAGCGTAAGGCCAGTCAATACTTCCCAGTTTAAGTTTTTCTATTGTTCAAACGGCACAATTTGGATAGGTACTCGCCCCAGGGTAAAAACCTTTTCTATAGTGAATGCCTATCCGCGCCCCGGGAAGGAAACAAAAAAAGACCCCGGGAAATCCGGGGTCACGAGTATTATTAAATGAAATTGACACTAATAGATTAAAAAGCCTTTTTAGGTTTTTCCTCTTCCGGCTGTTTCGTCTTTACCAGGTTTTGTTGATTGATCACATCATTCACCACTTTCACTGCCTGGTCAAGGTAGATGTCTTTTCTCAGGTTCTTCAACCATTGATTGAAACGTTCCTGTTTGGCCGTATCATTGGCCCACCTGTTTACTTCATTTGGCAATGCCGTTACATTGATCTCGGTCTTTAATTTCATTAAGGCCTCGTTCTGCGAAAACGTAGCACGGATCATTTTCTGCTCTTTCCTGTATTTATCCAATTGAAGTGAATATTGTTTATTATTCTGGTTGGCGAGCCATTCAGAATTTTCTTTGATCAGTTTAAAAACCGGGTCATTTTCTAAACGCTGGCTGCTTAATTGCTGAATGGTTTTCAGGTCATAGCCGGCATTCCAGGCGGAATAGGGCGATTTATTGATCTCATCCCAGGGTAGTGCATCCGGATTATCTTTTTCTCTTACTTTCAGGTGCTCCAGTTGATCAGGTAACACAATATCAGAAGTAACTCCCTTCAATTGCGTAGAGCCTCCATTGATACGATAAAACTTCTGAAGAGTGAGTTTTACTGTTCCCAGGTCAGAGTTTGACATGGAAAATCCAGTTTCAGGATCAAGACCGATATTACGTTGTACTGTTCCTTTGCCGTAGGTAGATGTACTGCCGATCACAACACCCCGGCCATAATCCTGGATGGCTGCTGCGAATATTTCAGAAGCCGAAGCACTGAATTCATTGACCATTACCGCCAAGGGCCCGGAGTATAACACGTTTTTATCTTTGTCTCTTAATACACTGGGTTTATTTTCCCTGTCTTTAACCTGTACAATCGGACCGTCCTCGATAAAAAGTCCAGCCATTTGCACTACATCGTATAATGATCCTCCGCCATTATTGCGAAGATCGATCACAATACCATCAACGCTTTGTTCTTTTAATTTGGTCACTTCTTTTGCAACATCAATATAACTGCGGTTGCCATTGGCATTTTCAAAGTCAGCATAAAATTCCGGGAGGAAAATATAACCGATCTTGGAATTGCCAGTTTTCACCACAGCACTGCGGGCAAAGGTTTCGTCCTGTACGATTTCATCACGTATAAGGGATACGATCTTTGTAGAGCCATCCGCTTTTTTTACCGTAAGATTTACAACCGTTCCTTTTTTTCCACGGATCAATTTTACCGCGTCTGTCACGAGAAATCCGGTGAGATCAACCGGTTCTTCTTTTCCCTGGGCCACTTTTTGAATAATATCTCCTGGTTTTAATTCACCTGACTTCCAGGCTGGTGTACCTGCTACTACGGTACTTATCTTAATATTACCTTCATCAT
>JANOCH010000645.1:0-5907 GCA_031412015.1 Chitinophagaceae bacterium | reverse complement strand
TGTACCCTACCTGGATATAGATATGAATTAACTTACAACCACCCCACCTCCATTATGTTCTTCCTACAAGCCAACAATCCATCCTCAGGAGTCTCCTCCGTGCTCTTTATTGGCACGATGGGAATGCTTGTATTGACGGTAGGGTTGGTATTGTTCATCATCTTTCACCAGCGTAAAGTAGCCCGCTACCAGCGTACACTGCAAAAGATGGAAGAAGAGCAGCAGAAGATATTGCTGGATGCATCCATCAGGCTGCAGGAAGAGGAAAGGCAAAGGCTGGCGGCTGATTTGCACGATGATGCCGGTCCCCTGCTGGCGACAGCCCGTTTATATTTGAACGAAAATTTAGTGAACCAGGATAAGGCCACGCAGCTACAAGCCATCTTCCAGGCGCGCCAGATCATTGATGATACCATACAATTGGTCCGTAATATCAGTCATAGCCTGATGCCGCCGACACTGAAAAACTTCGGGCTTGAATCAGCGATCAATGATGTATTCCAAAAGATCAGCGGGTCGGGTAGCATGAATGCCAGCAGCCGTTTCCATGATTATAAGGACCGGTTGAAACCCGAAAAAGAACTGATCATTTTCCGGATCGTACAGGAGCTGATCAATAATATTCTTAAGCACAGCAGTTCCAGTTTTATCCACCTGACGCAGAACGTGCATGGTGATAAATTTTATCTTCGTATCCATCATGACGGACGCGGCATTATTCAGGCTGATTTTGACAAACTGAACAAGAGCAATATCGGGCTGGGCCTGAAAAATATAAGCAGCCGCCTGAAAGTGGCCAAGGGAAGTATTTATTTTGAAAAGGATATTTCGCAAACGTATTACAAGGTGACGATCGAAATGCCGAAGGACGAACCATACCAATAGTTGTTGATTATTTTGCTAATTTCACTTTTTATCTGAAACTATGGGAATCATTAAGGTAGCTATTGCAGACGATCACAAAATCTTCCGGAAAGGGGTTATACTTTCATTGCGGCCTTTTACGAATATCAAGTTTGTACAGGAGGCTGAAAATGGTGACGAACTGATCGCCGGGCTCGGCCAATCAGAGCCGGATGTGGTGCTGATGGACCTGCGGATGCCCGGCAAAGATGGCATAGAAGCCACCAAGATCATCAGCAAACAATTTCCCGCTATCAAGGTACTGGTGCTGAGCATGTACGAGGATGAACGTTTTGTTTATCACTTGATGGAAAACGGGGCGAATGGCTATATGCTGAAAAACGCCGACCCCCAGGAAATCCGACGGGCGATCATGGAAGTATTTGAAAAAGGTTATTACCTGAACAACTTCGTGAACCGGATCCTGTTGAAAAAATCACACTCACGGCAAAAAGTGGTTCCCTCGCTAAATAATGAAGTAACGCTGAGCGATAAAGAGCGAGACGTACTCCGATTTATTTGCATGGAGTTTACAGCGCAAGAGATAGCCCAAAAAATGGAGATCAGCCCCCGAACGGTAGAAGCTATCAAAGACCGGTTAATGGAGCGATTTGGAAGTAAGAATACCGCTGGATTAGTTTTCTTTGCAGTGAAAAATAACCTGATCGACTAGCAGGAAAAGCTGTTAGATATGAGTTATGAATTTGAGAGTATCAAACAAGTCAGCTCAATCGCATTTCGGGAATATCGCCTTCTATTAATAATTTGCCGGCAGTTTTTGCTTTTATTTCGTCTGTGCTGACACCCGGCGCTCGTTCCAACAATTGAAACCCTCTATCGGTAACAGCCATTACTGCCAGGTCAGAGACAATTTTTTTTACGCATTTCACTCCTGTCAGCGGCAAGCCGCATTTGGGTAACAGTTTTGATTCGCCCTTTGGGTTGGTGTGCATCATCGCCACGATAATATTCTTGGCGCTCGCTACAAGATCCATCGCACCGCCCATACCTTTTACCATCTTACCCGGGATCTTCCAATTGGCGATATCACCATCTTCACTTACTTCCATGGCGCCGAGCACCGTCAGATCAACTTTGCCGGCCCTTATCATACCGAAGCTCATGGCAGAATCAAAGAAGGCTGATCCGGGAATAGTAGTGATGGTTTGTTTACCGGCGTTGATGAGATCGGGATCTTCTTCTCCTTCAAAAGGAAAGGGACCCATACCAAGCAAGCCGTTTTCGCTTTGCAATACCACGCTGATCCCGGCAGGTATGTAGTTTGCCACCAGCGTTGGAATGCCGATACCGAGATTTACATAGTACCCATCTTTCAGCTCCTGTGCAATGCGATATGCAATCTGTTCTTTTGTTAATGCCATACCCTAAATCCCTAAAGGGACTTTTGTAGCCTCACTTATCTAAGAATACCCTCTACTAAGTAAAGCTGATTAAAAATCATATTAATATGCCGGATTCTATTCCCAGGAAGTCTCTTAGCTCTCCTTTCCAGGCCGGGGGTTTACCGTCCTTTGCTCGATTCGTTTTTCATAGTTTATCCCCTGGAATATGCGATGAACATAGATACCCGGCGTGTGAATGTTATTGGGGTCCAATTGACCTGCCGGGACTAATTCTTCCACCTCAGCAATAGTGACCTTACCGGCCATGGCCATAAGAGGATTAAAGTTGCGGGCGGTTTCTTTATAAATCAAGTTTCCCTCTGTATCGCCTTTCCAGGCTTTTACAATGGCAAAATCCGCATTAAATGCGTGCTCCAATAAATAATCCTTTCCATTAAAATTTCTTGTCTCTTTTCCCTGCGCCACTTCTGTTCCCACACCGGCAGGTGTATATATTGCCGGCATTCCATAACCAGCAGCGAGGCATCTTGTAGCGAGTGTGCCCTGGGGGATCAATTCCACTTCGAGCTCGCCACTTAATAGCTGGCGTTCGAATTCCGCATTCTCCCCCACATAAGAAGCTATCATTTTTTTAACCTGCTTCTGCCGCAGCATTAGTCCTATACCAAAGTCATCAACACCCGCATTATTGGAAATACAGGTAAGTTGCTTAACGCCTTTTTTTACCAATGCCGCGATGCAGTTTTCGGGAATACCACATAAACCAAAACCCCCGAGCATTAGTATATCTCCATCCCGGATGTCGTGGATGGCTGCATCAGCGGAGGCAACGATCTTATTCATATTGATAATTCAACGATAAAAATAGCAAAGTTGGAGTTAATACAGGAAAGATCAGGGCGCATTTAACAACTGCTTCCTGCTTTTGATCATTTTTTTTCGCAACGAATCAAATGCCCTTGGAATTGTATCTGATGGCCTGATTGAATGAGGCCTGCTATTGTTGGTATCTTTCAAATCCGAAGAGTCACGAATAACCGGTTTTATATAAACCTGTCTTTTGGCCAGGGTATCCAGGATATTTTTCATTAAGGCAGGATGGGCCTGGTAATAAGCATAGCTTTTGTCAAATACCTGCCTGTTTATTTTATGCAACTGGTATACTTTGGCAAACCATTTTTCCATTTCAGCCTTTTTACTGACCGCTGAATCCCTGTTTGCTACAAATCCGTTTAAAAATTCGCCAGTGCGAATCATGTCCCACATCACTTCCCGCATCTGCATTTCGGGTAAAATGTCCTTTGGTAATTTATCATTGCGTGAACAGGCGAAGATCAATAATGATAAGATACAGGTTGTAAAAAAGATCCTCATTTTAATTCTTTATATGCGGCCGTGTTGGCTATATCCAGTTTGCTCAGTATATCCCTAACCCTGGTTTTCATGTCGCTATTCGCCTTGCTGAATACTTTAACGAATTCGTTGCTTTTCCCCTGCAGAAAAAACTGCATGATCATTGAGTTCGGATTTTCGGTATTTACAGTATTAAGAAAATTCAGGCTGTTAGCAACATTATCACGTCCCTCCGCTTCATTTTCATAAAACCGATCCATGCCAAGGCGATAGTAAGTATACAAAGCATCATGTAATAAAGCAAAGCGATTATTATTCAGGTTTTCCGCCAACCAATACCGGTTACGAATATTTTCAAAAGACTTCCAACCAGTAATGTCGCGGCTCTCCGGGGCGTTGTTTACTATGTTCCAGGCCTTTTTAAAATACGGATCGCCACCGCGCAAGGAGAAGGAACCATAGTCAAACCCTAAAATGATATTTACATAATAGGCTATTACTGCGGGGAGGTTGGCCGCTGAGGGATCATTGCCCTGTACCCGGTTTTCATTAAACTCAACCGGCTGAAATTCCTGGTAGCGAAACACTACATCATCATCTAAAAAGTTTATGATCGGTGAATCGTAGGTAGTGCTAAAGACAGGGCGGGCGGCCTGCACCGTCAATTTTCCTTTGTATAAATTATTACCCAACTCCTGCTCGATATTCAACAAAAAATTACATTGGATCTTTTCATTGGTTTGAAAAGCGTCGCTGGTCCATTTACGGTTGTTGATAAAATTGGACAGTGTTGTTTGCAGGGTCTGGAAAATATTTTTATTGACCTGTGTGCTAACCTTGCTGGCTAATACAGTAACACGAGCCTGGATTTCCTGTGATTGAACAGACATTATCCCGACAACAATCGCCAAAAAAAGAAACGCTGTTCTTCTAAGCATAATATGAATTTATTATAGTGTCGACGATATCTTTCGCCACGTCTTCTTTGGATTTGGTTTCAAAATGGAGTTCCCTGCCGTCTTTTTGAAAAATAGTGATCTTGTTAGTATCATGCCCAAAACCCGCTCCTCTGTCATTTAATGAATTCAACACTATCATATCGGCATTTTTACTCTCAAGTTTTTTCAATGCATATTCCTTTTCATTGGCGGTTTCCAGGGCAAAGCCTACCAATACCTGTTTTTCCTTTTTTATAGCGCCTAAACTTTTCAAAATATCCTTGGTTTCCGTCAGTTTAACGGTAAGGCCGGCGTTAGCATCGTCTTTCTTAATTTTCTGGTCAGCCTTTTTAAGCGGTGTGTAATCCGCTACCGCGGCAGACATAATGGCCAGATCAATTTCCTCAAAAATCTTGTGACAGGCATTATACATATCATCGGCAGAAGTTACTCTTATAAGTTTAATACCGTTATCCGAAAAATCAACAGCAGAGGGACCAAGTATCAGCGAAACATTAGCTCCCCGCTTTTGCAATTCTTTCGCAATAGCAATACCCATCTTACCGGAGGAATGATTACCAATAAAACGAACGGGATCAATAGCTTCGTATGTCGGACCTGCCGTAACCAATACTTTCTTACCCTCAAGTGCCCGATTCAAAAAATAATTGTCTTCCAGAAATTTTAGGATGGATTCGGGTTCTGCCATTCTTCCTTCTCCAAACAAACCGCTGGCCAGTTCACCTTTATCAACAGGTATAACGGTATTACCGTAAGACTCCAGTTTTGCCAAGTTTTGTTTTGTTGCAGGATGATGCCACATGTCCTCGTCCATGGCCGGGGCTATTACTACCGGGCAGGTCGCCGAAAGCCAGGCAGCCAGCAATAAGTTATCGCATTGCCCCTGAGCCATTTTAGCGAGTGTATTGCAACTAAGCGGGGCTATTACCATTACATCGGCCCACCTTCCTAACATTACGTGGTTGGCCCAGCTTTGCTCATCGAAAAGATCCGTAAGAACAGGATGGCGACTAACTGTAGATAGTGTAAGGGATGAAACAAAGTCTTTGGAAGCAGGAGTCATGATCACTTTTACTTCAGCCCCCGACTTTACCAGCAGTCTTACCAGGTAAATGGCTTTATAGGCGGCAATACTACCGGTTATGCCTACTAATATCTTTTTACCTTTCATCATCGGGTATCAAAATTATCCTTTTACTTATTAGATACAAAAGCGATCCCACCTAAGGCGGGATCGCCGGAATAATATGATCGAGATCGAACTGTATTCAGTTTAATCAAACAACTGGTCTTCTCCTTTACGGAAGTAAACCTTGTCATCCATGAAT
>JANOCH010000644.1:0-1808 GCA_031412015.1 Chitinophagaceae bacterium | reverse complement strand
TCAAATAAAAAGAAAAGCATTCAGGTCGGGAGTCGAAATAAGCGGAACAGGTGTACGCAACGATTTTACCATTGCCGATAAAGCAAAACGTGAACAGGAGATAGTATTGGTAAAAAACTGGATCGAAGTAGCGGCAAAGATCGGTGCGCCGGTGATCAGGATATTTGCAGGAAATCAAAAGAATGAAGGCCTTTCCAAAGAACAAGTAACCGATTGGATGTTGAAGGATATACAAACCTGTGTGGATTATGGCAAACAACACGGCGTTATCATAGGGCTACAAAATCACAATGATTTTATACAAACCGCCGGCCAGGTCATCGACATCATCGAAGCTATCAATTCGGAATGGCTGGGTCTTATATTGGATACAGGCAGTTATCGTGTACATGATCCCTACGAAGAAATTGCAAAGTCAATAAAACATACCGTCAACTGGCAGATCAAGGAAAATGTATTTATCAATGGAGCGGAAAAGGAAACGGATATGGATAGATTAATGGGAATCATCAAATCATCTGGCTATAAAGGTTACCTGCCAATAGAAACCCTGGGCGAAGGTGATCCAAAAACTAAAGTAAATACCCTGTTTACAAAACTGAAAAAAGCCATGATATGACCCGGTCTTTCTATTTAATTCCTGCAGGTTATATTTACTTTAATTCTTCCTGTTGATATGAAAAAGGGTCTACTGTTATTTTTTACAATATATTTTTTTGATCAGCATACCATCAATATTCCGCATAAGCGTATCTGGTTTGGTCCAATTTTTTTTCAACTTCACTGGTAAACTGACATTAAAAACCAACATTCAGCCCCATTCCAGTATACCTCGGCCATTCCCGGTATGAATCATTGTTTTTTGAGCGATGACATTTTTTGCCTGGGCAAATACCTGCATCTCTCTGATCCTCTTTTTATCCAAGATCAGTTTGTATCCAAACAATAAATGGCTTACCGACAGGACATCTACTTTTTTGGATCCTGGAGAACCCGGCGGAACTGAAGGTATTTCCTTGTTCAGCAGATCCTGTTTTTCAAAAATACCAGGCGTTCAAAAAAGAAACGATAGAGGATTGGGCCAAACGCCTGCAGGAACTCATTCGATCAAAAAATGAAAACATCGCTCTTTGTACCTACCTTGACAAATATGTTGACATTATCCGCCACGAATCGCAGACCAACAGTCTTCCGTACTGGCCCTATTCAGCCTCGGATAATGTAGGGAATGCCGGCAATTCTTACCCTGATCATATCATCAGCAATGCCAGCATACAACAGATATCCTTTCAATCAAGATACAATGCCGTAGAGCCGGAAGAAGTGGCGATCCGTTTATATGAAAATATAGCCAATGGATCAGGACTTGATATCAGCCTGATGGGCGATATGAGAGGTTATGAGGATGAAAGAAATTTCGCTGTCATCAAAAAAATATACGCATGAAGAAAAGGTCGATAAGATCACCAACGATAGTAAAGAGGCCAAAGCGGAATTCATAAAGTCAGATGGACTCATGAAGAATCTTTTTGACAACTCTTATGGGTACGTTATTTTCCCTAATGTGGGAAAAGGCGCCATCGGTGTGGGGGGTGCAGCAGGCAACGGAATTGTCTTTGAAAAAGAAAATATAGTTGGTAAGGCGAAGATGAAACAGGTAAGCGTTGGTTTCCAGTTTGGCGGACAGGCCTACCGTGAAGTTATCTTCTTCGAAAACAAGGCGGCCCTTGATCGATTTAAAGAGGATAAATTTGAATTCGCGGCACAGGTGTCTGCGGTAGCGGCTACTTCGGGTGCATCGGCTAATG
>JANOCH010000643.1:0-2467 GCA_031412015.1 Chitinophagaceae bacterium | reverse complement strand
CAATTCCTATTCCATTTAAAGTTGCGATTGTGCGGAATTCTAGCCATAACAGTAGATTTAATATGATATAATAATTAACTGACCGCGTAAGGACACCTGCTTGGGCAACTGCTGCTGGCCGGAACACCTAAATCATAAATTGCAGGAATCGTTTTGTATAGGGTGGGTTGATTACCTGGTAAGAGTAGTCAAATGCTATTCGTCAAATTGACAAACATAAACTGAGTCATCAGTCACAACACCTTTAGCATCGCGTTTATTGATGCTGGTAGTATTCAAAGGGACTTGCAGATCTATTTTTTAAGTTGTCACCATTTGTTTAACCATTCCTTTGCCGTTTCTTTTCCTTCAAGACCATCCTGTAAAACCTGCTCCAGCAAATTTTTTCCTTGCGGTTTATCACCGGGGCCGTTGCGTTTTAAAAGAGTAAGGGCTTTATAAAATTTCCCGGGATTTGCATAGAGTCCGGGATAATTTTCCAACTGCGAGAAGTAGTTAAGGGCTTTGTCGTATTGTCCCAACCGCAGGGCAACAATACCGGCATATTTTTTTGCAGAACTAAAGGTAGTATCATTCTGGATAATGGTCTCAAATTGTTCCAGCGCCTCCGCCAGCAGGCCCTCGTTATATAAAATAAGGCCCTGCTGCAGGCTGTCCTGTTTACTGTCCATCTTTACAGGAAGTGCCTGAAAATTCTCTTTCACATATTTCTCTGCCAAATTATGGGGAGAAGCCGGTTTAAGCCAGGCATTCCAACTGAAGATTATGCCTGCCAGCATTGCAGCAGCAGCAACCCAGGGCCAGAATTTCCGGACAAGCGCTGGTCGCTGACCGGAAGTATGATTACCGTGTTTATATTGCGCATAGATCCCTTTAAATTTCTCCTTTTCTTTAGCTATTTCCCCGGCCGCCGCTTCTTTAGATGAAAGATAAAAAGCTACCTCTTCTGCAAACACGGCGTCTGTGATCACCCTTCGCTCAAATTCTTTTTTTCTTTCCCCCGAAAGTTGCTGGTTAAAGTAAGCCTCTATGTATTCAATGTTTACCAAAGCTGTTTTTTTTTATTTCTCTTTATATAATTGTCTCAGTTTTTCGAGGCATCGAAGACGGCTGGTCTTCACTACGTCTGCTGTTTTATACAGCAATAACGCCGCAATCTCTTTATCACTAAATCCCTCCGCCCATTGCATTAATATCCGGCGGCAATTTTCTCCCATCTCGGCTAACTTTAGTGTGAGCCTGCTTTTATCTGTCTTTTCCATTAATTCCTGTATTACTGACTTTACATCATCGGCCATATTCAGCAGCATATCGGAAATTGACAGGACATGATGCACACTGCTCTTATTAGTCGCTTTTTTGCGGATAAGGTCAACACACTTATTATGAAATATCTGGTAAAGCCAGGTTTTAAGTGAAGACCGTCCTTCAAAACTATGGTCAGTGATCCTGGCAATAGCAGCTATAATGGTGTCGGCATAGATATTAAAGGCGTCATCTTCCGGAAAAGAATATTTGCGCATAGCCTGTTCAATAAAATATGCATATTGATTGAACAGTTGTTCTTCTCCTTTTTTCCGGTTCAAACCGTCCGCCATCAAATTATTAATGATCTCCTGGTCAAAATGCTTTACTGCCATCTGGTGAAAAGGCATAGGCCTTTTGTTCTTATAAGGTACAGAAAAAAGAAGGACAAGAAAAAAAACACTTTCCCTGTTTCCTTTTTAAATATCCCTTACGACAAATAATTCAATCACATTTTCGAAAAGGTATTCCGGCCAATCTCTTTATTTCAGGACCCTGAATTCCTGGCCAAAAGCAGGGACATCCTAAAGGGAAACCGGCGTTTTGAATCCATTTATTCCTACAATTAAGAACCATTAACCTTTAAACTTTAAACAATGAAAAAACAATTTTTCCTTTATAAGCTTGGAATTATCCCGCTTATAACTTTATGCTTGAATGTCAACGCTCAGACTATCGCGTTCAACGCAAACCCAAATACTCCCTCTTCAAAAGAGGTGGTATTTGATAATACAAGGGATAAGGAGTTGCCAAACTATATAGGCAATTCCAGGCTGAGTACAAAAGCCGTTAAGAATTTCAGCAAAGCCTTCAAAACAAGCGTCAATGCCACCTGGTATGAGACAAGCGATGGATTCATGGCTAAATTCAAAAAAGATGACATAGAAACCAAAGTATTTTACGATCCTAAAGGACGCTGGATGGGAAATGTTCGTAACTACCAGGAAAACAATTTACCCAAGGAAATCCGTCACAGGGTAAAAAGCACCTACTACGACTACAGCATTTTTTGGGTACAAGAAGTAACTGTTGGAGATATCACGGCTTACCTGGTGAAAATAGAAGATAAGACTTCCATAAAAACAATCCGTATTGTGGAAGATGAAATGGAAGAATACGAGGCTTTTGAAAAAAGCAAATAGTAACGAGGAAACAACCCGAA
>JANOCH010000642.1:0-15006 GCA_031412015.1 Chitinophagaceae bacterium | reverse complement strand
TTAAATGATATTATACCCGGTGGCGCTAATAATGAGCCGATCCCCTTACCCATGGGTTGGAATAAATATACCTATGGCGAATACCAGAAGCAATCCGATTACGGAAAATTATTTATCCCGGTGGCTAACCGTGAATTCCTGCTCAATTGTATGGAATACCTGGTAAATGACCCGGCGATCAGTCAAACAAGGAATAAAGACATCGTGCTTCGCCTGCTGGATTCAAAAAAGGTGACAGAGAAGAAATCCCTCTGGCAATTCATTAACATAGGCTTGCCTGTTTTACTGGTAATCCTTGCCGGGTTTATTTACCAGCAGGTAAGAAAAAGAAAATATGCCGCATAAAAAAATGAAGCAATGAGGTATGTATTACTTGTACCCTGTGCCTTGTCCCTTGAGCCTTCGCACTTATCTTTGTAGTTTAATTTACTCTCTTCAGCTATGACATCAGACCAGGTATCTTATCTCGTTTTTGGAATTGTTTTATTTCTTGCATTGATCTTTGATTTGGGTCTGTTAAGTAAGAAGGGCCAGAAGGTTACTATTAAGCAGGCCTTGTACCAAACTTTCTTCTGGGTAGGGCTTGCCATTGCTTTTTTTATTTTCATGTGGTTGGAAAACGGGCAGACCATTGCACTGGAATATCTTAGCGCCTACCTGATGGAGTGGAGCCTGAGTATCGATAATATTTTTGTTTTCATCCTGATATTTTCTGCTTTCTCGGTCAAGGAAAAAAACTATGGTCGTGTGTTGTTGATCGGCATATTAATGGCCATCGTGTTCAGGATCATCTTTATCACGGTGGGTGTGGCGTTGGTAGACAGGTTTTCCTGGGTATTGTATGTGTTTGGTGTTTTCCTGATCTATACGGGGTATAAAATGTTTACTACTGATGAACAAGAGGAATTTGATCCTCAACAAAGCCGCGTGTATAAATTTATCAAACGTTTTTTGCCATTGGTGCCCCATGACGGCGATGGAAAATTTTCGATTCGAAAAGATGGGAAAAAGTTTTATACCACTCTTTTTGTTGTCGTCATGATGCTCGCCACGATCGACATTGTATTCGCATTGGATTCTATTCCCGCGGTTATGGGTATTTCCAGGGATAGAATGGTGATCTATACGTCCAATATTTTCGCTGTACTGGGTTTACGTTCGTTATTCTTTTTGCTTCGCGGTGCGGTAAGCAAATTTGACTATCTCCCGCAGGGCATTGCCATTGTGCTCATATTTATCGGGCTTAAAATGCTGGGTGAGCATTGGATAAATGAATGGATCGACAAGACCGTCCAGGTCTTTATATCATTGGGTGTGATCATGGCCTGCATATTTGGTTCTATTTTCTATTCTATTTTTATGGATAAAAAGGGATTACCGCCGGATGTGGACGATGAAAGCACTCATTCCTGATCAACTTACTAATTTTTGAAATACTCATTAATTCATATTACCGGTATTGTTGGTTCATCTGCGGTCGTTGCTGATACTGAAATTGAGTACCTTTTGTTGGACAGCCGAAAAGTATATTCACCCGCCGCCTCTTTATTCTTTGCATTAAAAGGCCCGCGCAGGGATGGTCACCAGTTTATTCCCGAATTATATAAAAAGGGTGTACGAAGTTTTGTAGTGAGTGAAGAGCAGGACAAAGCTGCCTATCCCGACGCCGGTTTTATTATTGTTGGCGATACCTTGAACGCTTTACAGCAATTGGCTATCTACCATCGCAGTCAATTCGCTATACCTGTTATTGGTATTACAGGTAGTAATGGAAAAACGATCATCAAAGAGTGGCTGTATCAACTATTACATGATGAGTACAATATTGTCCGCAGTCCCAAAAGCTATAACTCCCAGGTAGGCGTACCGCTGAGTATATGGCAGATGGACGAACAGCATAACCTTGGCATTTTTGAAGCCGGTATTTCACAACCCGGTGAAATGGAAATGCTGGAAAAGATCATTCAGCCATCGATAGGGGTGCTGACCAATATCGGCGAAGCCCATGATGAAGGTTTTGTCAACAAGACACAAAAGTTATCGGAAAAGCTCAAGCTTTTCACACATTGCCAGGTTTTGATTGGAAGAGAAAAAGATCTTTCCGGGCAGAACGAATTGATCGCCTCCTTTGAAGGTAAGCCGGAATTGTTGACCTGGGGTTTTTCGACCAACAACGATCTTGTTGTAAAACAAATTGACAAGAAGGAGGAAACTACCCACATAACAGTTTGCCCTGGTTCCGCTGAAAAGGAATTTGCCATTCCGTTTACCGACGATGCTTCTGTAGAGAACGCCATCACCTGTTATTTCATCTTATCGCAGTTAGGGATTGGTCATAATGTCATCGCCCAAAAAATGGCCCAGCTTCAGCCGGTCAATATGCGGCTGGAATTAAAAAAAGGGATCAATCATTGCATGATCATCAATGATAGTTACAGTGCGGATATTAATTCACTGGAAATAGCGCTAAACTTCCTCGATCAACAACGGGGATATTCGAAAAAGACAATTATCCTTTCCGATGTATTACAAACTTCCAGGAAGGATGAACAGCTTTATTCCTATATCATTGACCGGCTAAAAAAGCACCAGGTAAGCAGGATAATTGGTATTGGCGAACATATATCAGAAACATTACGGCATATAACGAATAGATCTGCTGATGGACCAGAAATAGAATTACACAGTTCCACTGAATCTTATCTTCAGCAATTTCGCTCCACACAGTTCAGGGAAGAAATTATTTTGATCAAGGGCGCCCGGGTGTTTGGATTTGAACAGATCGTTCAACTGCTCGAACAAAAAGTGCATCAGACCGTATTGGAAATAAACCTGAATGCGATCGTTCATAATGTAAAAGCTTACCAAAAACAGTTGATGCCAACTACCAAAATGATGGCTATGGTAAAGGCTTTTGCCTATGGGAGTGGTGGTGCGGAGATCGCCGGTATTTTACAGTATCATAAAGTAGATTACCTGGGTGTAGCATATGCCGATGAAGGAATTGAATTAAGGAAAGCAGGAGTTACGTTACCCATTATGGTTATGAACCCGGAGGACGCTGCTTTTGAGTCCATTGTTGAGTATAACCTGGAGCCCAACCTATATTCATTTACCTTATTACATTCCTTTGAATCTTTTTTGCAAAAAGAAGGCCTGCAACGGTACCCGGTTCACATCGAAGTGGAAACAGGAATGAACAGGCTGGGCTTTGCAATAAGCGATATAAAGAAACTGTCTGATCGTCTCGGATCAACTACTTTGCTAAAAGTGCAAACTGTTTTTTCTCACCTGGCAGCAAGTGAAGATCCGGCGCAGGATGAATTTACCCTGCAGCAAGTTAACCAGTATAAGCATGCGGTTGAACAGTTGAAAGACAAATTGAACTATTCTTTTTTACGGCATATCACTAATTCCGCCGGCATCTTCCGTCTCCCCTATTTGCAATTAGATATGGTAAGACTTGGAATTGGTATGTACGGAGTAGATAGCGCCATGACCCATCAATCATTATTGGTACCTGTAGCTACTTTAAAATCTACCATTGCTCAATTAAAGCATTTGAAAGCTGGTGAATCAGTTGGTTACAATCGAAGAGGAGTAGTAAAACAGGATGCGGTCATTGCCACTGTTCGTATTGGGTATGCAGACGGCTACTCAAGGAAGTTGGGTAATGGAGCGGGAAAAATGTGGCTCAAGGGGAAATTGGTGCCAGTTATTGGCAGCATTTGTATGGATATGACCATGATTGACGTAACGGGTATAGAAGGTGTGCAGGAAGGTGATGAAGTGATCGTTTTTGGAAAAGAATTACCTGTGCAACAACTGGCAGAATGGGCCGGAACGATCCCCTACGAAATAATGACCAGTATTTCACAACGGGTGAAAAGGGTGTACTTTGAAGAGTAAAGAATAGTTGATTTGTTGATAAGTTGACCTGTTCAAAAGTCCCGTCAGGTCAGTTAAACTTTATTGAGGACTGCTTTAACTATTCAACGTATTAACCAGTCAATTTATCAACTTATATTTGCTCCTTAAAAACCTGAAAGTGAAGCTAAGAAATGCTGTTATCATTATTGCCCTTATTCTCATTGCGGACCAGGCTTTGAAGATTTGGATCAAAACAAGTTTTCCTTTCGGAGACACTGAGCTAACTGGGTTAAAATGGTTCAAACTTTATTTCATTGAAAATAAAGGAATGGCCTGGGGTTGGGAGTTCGGCGGCGAATGGGGGAAAATGATACTGACTCTTTTTCGTTTAGCCGCAGTGATTTTTGGAACATGGTACCTGGGAAAGGTTGTAAAACAAAAATACAGCAGGGGTTTTATTGTTTGTGCTTCCCTCATCTATGCCGGTGCATTGGGCAACCTGATTGACAGTATGTTCTATGGGATGATATTTGAAGAAAGTTCTTATTCGCAAGTCGCCAGGATATTTCCTGCCGATCATTATGCCGGGTTCCTGCATGGCCGGGTCGTTGATATGCTTTATTTCCCTGTGATCGATACCACCTGGCCTTCGTGGGTACCTTTTTTGGGTGGAGATCGCTTTGAATTCTTCAGCCCTATTTTTAATATTGCCGATGCGTCCATTTCGGCAGGGGTTATCACCCTGTTTGTTTTTCAAAAACGATTTTTTAAAAAGAAACATACAGAGGAAACACATCCTACTGTGGAAACCAGTACTGAGATAAGTGATAAAATGCAAGTGCTATAAATAAAAAACCGGTTCACCACAAAGAACCGGTTTTTTATTGCTTGCCTGCTGCAGATAATGCGCAGGAAGCAATGGGCGATAAAAAGTTATTTTTCTAAAGAATGAAGTTTACTCGTAGTTATGAAACCAATCCTTTCCATCGGGTTCTACATTATTAGCTCTGCCGGGCCTTGGAACTGAAATTTTATCCTTGCTTTTGTAAGGATTGGTCATAGGGTAAACACGAATACGGTTTGCTGGTTTGGGATTGGATGAAAGCAATGCTTTTAAATGCGGCGACTTTTCATCCTGGGCTAAAGCTGCTTGTTCGATTGTCTTAAGCGGGTAGGCGGAATAATAAAATGAAGGTTTCATGTTATTTTTCATACGGGCGGATTTAGGGTAAACGGACAGTTAAATTTCAATCAGAAAGATAGTTCAGGCAACCCTTCTTTTGCAAGCGATACAAAGCAAAAAAAGAGAAGAACGTATAATTCTTCTCCTTTTACATGGGGGTTTTACTATTGCGGATTTACCCGGACGTCGTTACCCGATCTTTCCCACCATATTGCCGGGTATTACCCATTCGTCAAATTCTTTAGACGTCACGTAACCCAATTTTACCGCCATTTCTTTTAGGGTCGTTCCTTCTTTATGTGCTTTTTGGGCGATCTCTGCCGCCTTATAATAACCAATTTTGGTATTTAAAGCCGTGACCAGCATCAACGAATTATCAACGTGTTTTTTGATATTGGCTATAATAGGCTCAATACCGGCGGCGCACTTTTCATTAAAGCTTACACAACCATCCCCGATCAATCTTGCGCTATGGAGGAAATTATAGATCATTAAGGGTTTATAAACATTTAATTCAAAATGACCGTTGCTGCCGCCAATACTGATCGCTACATCATTGCCCATTACCTGTGCGGCGATCATCGTCAGCGCTTCACATTGAGTGGGATTTACTTTGCCCGGCATAATGGAAGAACCTGGTTCGTTATCCGGGATAAACATTTCACCAATTCCACTCCTGGGTCCTGACGATAGCATACGTATATCATTGGCGATCTTCATCAGGCTAACCGCCACCATCTTTAAAGCGCCATGTGCTTCCACTATGGCATCATGCGCTGCCAACGCTTCAAACTTATTTTCAGCGGTTACAAAAGGCAAGCCCGTTAGTTTCGAAATATGTTTCGCTACTTTGGCTGCATAGTTCGGAGGCGTATTGATACCCGTACCTACCGCCGTACCACCTAATGCCAATTCACTCAAATGAGGTAGCGTGTTTTTAATAGCTTTTAACCCATGATCCAATTGTGAAACATAACCGCTGAATTCCTGTCCAACCGTAAGTGGAGTGGCATCCATAAAATGGGTGCGTCCTATCTTCACTACTTTCATATATTGCTTACTCTTCTTCGCCAACGTATCCCGCAATTTTTTAATACCCGGTATAGTTGTTTCAATAAAGATCTTATAGGCTGCGATATGCATCGCAGTTGGAAACGTATCATTTGATGATTGCGATTTATTGACGTCATCGTTGGGGTGCAGGAATTTATCCTTGTCGGTTAGTTTACCACCCTTTAATACATGACCACGATAAGCCACTACTTCATTTACGTTCATATTACTTTGCGTGCCGCTTCCTGTTTGCCATACCACCAATGGAAAATAATCGTCCAGTTGACCGCTTAATATTTCATCGCATACTTTGCCAATCAGCACAGATTTATTTTTTGGCAATACGCCGGCTTCCTGGTTGGTAATAGCCGCAGCTTTTTTCAGGTAAGCAAATGCCCGGATAATCTCTTTGGGCATTTTATTAATATCCTGCGCTATCTGGAAATTGTCGATGCTGCGTTGTGTTTGCGCACCATAATATGCTTTGGTTGGCACTTTAACTTCGCCCATCGTGTCCTTCTCTATACGATAATCCATACAATACTATTTTGTGCGGCAAATGTAGGTAATTAGTGGTTTTTATCCCCGCTTGCCACAAGCAGTTACTCTTCTTCAACGGAGTAATTTTAAGAGCGGGCATTGAAATTTTCTTTAAATGGTCTTAATTTCATTTGTGTTTTTGATATTTGGGTTATGGAAAAAAAAATGACTAATAGATCGCCGTTGATCAGACCTGCAGATCTCATTAAGCTGATGCAGTTGGGTAGCGTTGTATTGATCGATGCAAGGACGGGTCCCGGTGCATTAGAAAAGTATAATGCGGAACACCTGGAAGGCGCACTATTTGTAGACCTGGAAACGGAACTTGCACAGAAAAGTGCTGATGCTGCCAACGGTGGACGTCATCCGTTGCCGGCCATTGAAAATTTTACGGCTTTGGTGGGCCGGTTGGGTATAGCAAGATCAACTCATGTGGTTGTATATGATGATAAGGCTGGTGCGAATGCTGCCGCACGTTTCTGGTGGTTGCTAAAAGCTACCGGGCATGAAAATATACAAGTGCTGGATGGAGGATTAAAGAATGCTATAGAGGCCGGTTTACCTGTTACAAATGTTATCCCGGAAATAACACCACTACCTGCGTATCCGGCAGACAACTGGATATTGCCAACCGTAGATGCTGATAAGGTGGCCAAAGCAGTTGCCGACCCCGACTACCTCGTTATCGATGTAAGGGAAAGCTACCGTTACCGTGGGGAAAGCGAGCCAATCGATCTGATCGCAGGTCATATTCCCGGAGCGGTTAATATTCCTTATACAGGCAACCTTAATGCGGATGGAAACTTTCTGTCTGCAGAGGAGCTTGCTGATAAATATAAAGATGCAATTGGCGACCATGATCCTAAGCGGGTGATCGTTCATTGCGGGTCCGGAGTTACAGCCTGCCATACGTTGCTGGCCATGGAAGAGGCTGGTATTGAAACACCCAATCTATATGTTGGTTCCTGGAGTGAGTGGTCTAGAAATGACAGGCCCGTCGCTGTCGGTGAATGACTACTAAATGGCGATGAATATTTATTCATAGATGAAGGCGGGAAATTACAACCTTCCATTGTTGAATTCATATACTTGTTAAATACCTCCGGTGAGAATTTTACGATGAAGGTTAGTTAGAACTAATTATGTTTAGTAAATGTTGCCATCTATTAGCAAATCATCTGGCAGTGGTAAAAAACAATAACAAAAGGATAAATTAGTGTTAATTAAGCACTAATTTTTTTTGGGCAGTAGTTAAAATCTCTCTAAATTGTGCAAACGATTACATAGGTTCTATTTTAAAACTAATTGCTTAGCCATTGCGAACGACTATACAGCATATCGCTGACGAGTTGAATCTTACACCCGCCACGGTATCCCGTGCATTGAGTGATCATCCACGCATCAGTGTGGAAACAAAGCAATTAGTTAATGCAACAGCACAACGTCTGAATTACCGCAGAAACAGGATAGCTTCATCCCTCAGAACAGGAAAATCCCATACCATCGGTGTCATAATTCCCAGCGCAAGAATAAACTTTTTTGGTTCCGTTGTGCATGGTATTGAAACATTGGCCAGTGAATTTGGCTACCATACACTTATATATCAGTCTGAGGAAACCGCTGAGCTTGAAATTAAAGCAATCGAAGCTTTTCTCGGTGCAAGGGTAGATGGGATATTGGCATCGCTGGCAAAAGGAGCGACTGATTTTTCTCACTATACTGATCTGAAAAAGAAAAATGTTCCCCTGGTATTATTTGACCGTTCTAACGATTCATTGAAAATACCATCAGTAGTTATTGATGATTATAATGGAGGATACCGTGCTAGCGGGCATCTTGTAGAACAAGGATATAAGAGAATTGCTCACCTGGCGGGTCCCCAACAGTTTCAAACTTTTCAAAGCCGGTTAAAGGGTTATAAGGATCTCTTGAGTGATTCGGATATGGAATTCGACGAGTCGTTGATTTTTTCGGGGGATCTTTCCATTGAAGGAGGAAAGAAAGCCGCGGACTATTTCCTGGATTTGCCGAACCCTCCTGACGCCGTGTTCGCTGTGGAAGATTTTTCGGCGTTAGGATTGATGAAACGGCTGAAAGAAAGAAATATTTTGATACCCGCGGAAATGGGCATTATCGGTTTTGCCAATGAAGATTTTAATGAATACACGACACCAACTATTTCTTCAATTGATCAGCAAACAGTGCAAATGGGTCGTGAAGCTTTCAACATGTTACTGGGATTGATTGAAGGGGGTATACCGGAAACATCCAGCGTGCCAAAGATCGTATTGGAACCTATTCCTTTTTTCAGGGAATCATCACTGCGAAAAGGGTTGAGCGATTCCCTCTCAAAGAAAAATGATATAGTAATTCATAACCTATTTACTAAAAATTTAAACACAACAACATGAAACAATTTTATATCACTGATGGATGAGCAAAATTATTTGTGTAATTGTTTACACACAAATTGGCTATAACTATTGCTTTAACTGCTTAACAAAACTATTATGAACAAATCCAATTTTGTTGTAAGACTTTTAAATCCCGGTCTTATAGCATTTCTGATTTTATTTTTAAGTGCATCACTCTGCGAAGTGCAGGCGAAATCGCCTGGGTTTTTTCAGCAGAACAAAACCGTAAGGGGAAAAGTAACGGATGAGCAGGGAAAACCTGTGCCAGATGTTAGTGTTCTTCAAAAAGGAACATCCAATGGAACGATAACCTCCGCGACAGGAGATTTCAGTTTATCGGTTCCTGATAATGCTATTCTTGTTTTTACTTCGGTGGGCTTTACCGACCAGGAAATGGCTGTAGGCAGTAACAGTACTATTAATGTACAATTGAAAGGATTGGCCCAGTATCTAACTGATGTAGTAGTGGTAGGTTATGGTACGCAAAAGAAAGTAACGGTTACAGGCGCGGTAACTTCAGTAAAGGGCGAAAACCTGGTAAAGTCGCCTGCAGTTGATTTGTCAAATTCATTGGCAGGCCGTTTACCTGGTTTGGTGGTTATTCAATCCAGTGGTGAGCCCGGCTACGACGGTGCCTCTATTGCTATTCGTGGTACCAACACCATTGGCAATAGCAGCCCCCTAATTGTAATTGACGGTATTCCTGACCGTGATGGTGGATTGGGCAGGCTAAATCCCAGAGATATTGAAACTATTTCAGTACTAAAAGATGCTTCCGCAGCAATCTATGGATCAAGGGCTGCCAATGGAGTTATTCTTGTAACAACGAGAAAAGGTGCCACTGGTAAACCGAAAGTTACCTATGACTATAACCGCGGCTGGAACCAGCCGGCCAGGATACCAGAAATGTCTAACGCATTTGAATATGCGAGTATCATGAATGAGCTGCCTATTTATAAAACAATTCCGGTTGCTGAATGGGGAGCAGCTTCAGCGGCTATTAAATCAACTGGTACTTATGATTCTCCTACACCGGGTATAAGCACTTTAAATGCCAATTACAGCCCTGAAGCTGTACAAAAACATAAAGACGGTAGTGATCCTTGGAAATATCCTGATACTGATTGGTTTGGTGATGCTTTTAAAACATGGTCACCACAAACCAGGCATAATCTTCAAGTGAGTGGAGGTTCTGAAAATTTCAGGTATTTTACTTCCCTGGGTTATGTAAAACAAGACGCTTATTACAAAAATTCTGCGACCAAATATGAGCAGTATAACTTCCGCGCTAACCTGACTGCAAAAATCAATCAATATATTACTACCACGATGGGTGTTCAGCTTCGCAGGGAGCAGAGACGTTTTCCCACTGAAAGTGCCGGCGCTATCTTCCGTATGTTAATGAGAGGCCGGCCAACTGAGCCTGAAGTTTGGCCGAATGGTAAACCAGGACCTGATATTGAAAACGGTCAGAATCCCTATGTCATTACCACGAATGCGACAGGCTATAATGATAATCCAAAAGATTTTACCCAAACAAACGGCTCAATAGAAATAACTAACCCTTGGGTAAAAGGATTAAAGCTTACTTTGTCTGCCGCAGTCGATAAAACAAGTGAGACGTCAAAAACATGGCAAACACCATGGATGCTGTATAGTTGGGATAAAGTTACCTATGAAGCAGATGGGGTAACTCCAAAATTAGTAGGAGCAATCAGATCAAATTTTACTGATCCGAGATTAACACAACGTTATGGGTCGGTATTAAATACAAACCTGACCGCTATTCTGAATTATGATCGTAAAATTGGTACTGACCATACTATCGGAATATTAGCTGGTGTCACAAAGGAAGTTTATAAAGGTGAAGGCTTTCTGGCCTTTAGAAGAAACTACATTTCACCAGCAATTGACCAGATTTTTGCAGGAGGTTTAATTGGTCAGAATACAGACGGTAGTGCCTACGAAAGGCCACGTTTGGGTTACTATGGTCGTGCACAGTATAATTATAAGGAGAGATATCTTGCTGAGTTTTTATGGCGGTATGATGGCTCTTATATGTTCCCGGAAGAAACACGGTTCGGATTTTTCCCGGGTTTATTGTTAGGATGGAATATATCCAATGAAGACTTCTTTAAAGTAAAAGGAGTAAATTATTTAAAGCTTAGAGCATCTTACGGCCAGATGGGTAATGACCAAATAGTATTTAATAATGTGTTGCAAGAATTTGCGTATTTGTCAACTTATAGTTTTGGTCGTTATCCAATTAACAATGCAGTATCAGCCACATTGCGTGAAACGGTGCTCGCTAATCCTCTTGTTACCTGGGAAGTAGCAAATAACTATAACATTGGGTTGGATGCGAGCCTTTTTAACAATAAGGTTGATATAACCTTAGAATATTTTAAGAATCAACGTAAGTTGCTTTTTATCCAAAATGAAAGCCAAACACCTGCATCAGCCGGTATTACATTGCCTCCCATAAACAAAGGACAGCTTGACAATAGAGGTTTTGAATTCACCGTCGGATACAATGGAAAAATTGGACGGGATTGGACATTCCGGGCTGGCATTAATGGTGGATATGCAAAAAATGAGGTTGTTGTTATAAATGATCTTGTTGGTGCGCCAGAGTATCAACAATTTACGGGACGTCCTTTTGGAGCATATCTCGTTTATAAATCCAATGGCGTTTTCAAAGACCAGGAAGATATTAATAAAAATACAATTGATTACAGTGGAGTAACAGGAACGCTGATCCCCGGTGATATGAAATTTGAAGATGTAAATGGCGATGGTAAAATCGATGCCGATGACCGGGTTCGCTTAGATAAAACAGGCACACCCACATTTAATTTTGGCGCTACCTTCGATCTTCGTTACAAGGGATTTGATCTGAGTATTCTGTTCCAGGGAGCAACCGGTGCTGCCATTCGTATTCAAACAGAATCCGGGGATATAGGTAACTTTTTGAAATATTCTTACGATAACAGGTGGTCTATTGATAACCCCAGCAGCGAACATCCCAGGCTAGCAAGTCGTGGTGATACCTATTTTACAGGAGGTAATTTTGGCAATAATACTTATTACTTATTCGATAAAAATTACATTCGGCTTAAGAATATTGAATTAGGATATAACCTGCCTGAAAGTATTCTGAATAAAGTAAAACTTAGTAACCTGCGGGTATTTATAAACGGGTTGAATGTATTTACTATCGATAAGATAAAAGTATATGATCCTGAGGCTACTGCTCAAAGTGGTGTTTACTATCCGCAAGCAAGAGTTATTAATGCTGGTTTGACCTTAACTTTCTAAAATAATTTGATATGAAAAATTTAAAATTAACAATCTGGCTTATAGCTATTTTAATAGTAGCCGGTATTTCCTGTAAAAGGGATTTCCTGAATGTTCAGCCCAAGGATAAAGTTTCCAGTGGACTGACATGGGGTGATGGAGCCTTGTCACAAGCTTTTGTATTTGGTATATATGCGTATTTTGGATATGGGGGATTTGAAGAACAGGCTTTGGCGGCTTATACGGACGAGGCCATGTTTACCCATGCGGGAAGAAATATTAATACATTTACCCAGGGAACAGAAAATGCATCAAGTCTGGCATGGATGAGTTCCACCTATGAATGGAATAATATGTATAGAGTTATCCGGGCTGCTAATATCGCCATTGAAAACCTGCCGACGGCTACTTTCGCTGATGCCGTACTTAAAGACAGGCTTTTAGGTGAAACCTATTTTTTAAGAGCTTATTATTACCAACAGTTACTTCGTTTTTATGGCGGTATACCTCTAATTGACAAGGCTTATGGTCTTAATGACGATTTTAGCGTTGCTAGAAATACTTACCAGGAATGTGTTGATTTTATTGTAGCGGATCTGGACAAAGCCACACAATTATTGGATGGAAAACCAAACACACCCGGTCGTACTTCCAAGCTAGCGGCTATGGCATTAAAATCAAGAGTATTATTGTATGCTGCCAGTGACCTGCATGATGGCCCAACTGCCAAAGCTAAATCAGCAGTATTGTCCGCTTACGGCAACCTTGATATATTAGCTTATCCTGCTGGTGACAGAACTGCAAGATGGCAGGCCGCCAAGGCTGCCGCTAAAGCAGTGATTGATGCAGGCCAGGGATACAAGTTGGATCTTGCAGCGCCTGCTACGGCTGAAGCGGGTAAAAATAATTATATATCAATTGCCCTTGGCGGTCAAAGTGCCTCGGGAGATGCTGCTGCGGCTGTTGAACTTATATTGCAACGTACGCATACGGCTCTTTATACGGAAGAAGACGGTTGGCCTTTAGGCGGTATTCACTATGGTATTAACAACGGCCCGAATGGTTATCATAACTGGGCAGGAAACACTCCTATACAGCAATTGGTTGATGACTATGAAATGATGGATGGTAGTAAATTCGATTGGACTAATCCTATTCATAAAGCTGACCCATATACTAACCGTGATCCCCGTTTTTATGGCACTGTTTTATATGATGGTGCCGGTTGGAAACCAAGGCCTGCAGATGTGGCCGCTGCGGATCCTGCCAATCAAATTCAAACAGGATATTATGATAACGGAAGTGGTGGATTTATAAATGGTATTGATACCCGTGAATCACCTGTTGAAAACTGGAATGGTAGCCGTACACACTATTATACCAGGAAATTTATCGATCCTAATCCTGCGCTTGCCGATAATCAGTCAAACGCACAGGTTATTCCCTGGCCGTTTATCCGCTATACAGAAATGGTGTTAAATTATGCAGAAGCCTGCATCGCTTTGGGCGAAGAAGCAGAAGCCAGGATATGGTTAAATAAGATTAGGTTCCGTTCTGGTATGCCTGCAATCACTGACGTTGGCGCTGCATTAGTAGACCGCTATCGCAATGAAAGAAGGGTAGAACTGGCGTATGAAGAACATCGCTATCATGATGCTAGAAGATGGATGATACCTGCACAAACTGTTGGACGGGGAATTAAGGCTATCAATGTAACGGCAACATTGAAACCAGGTAAAACAGCCCTTGTCCCATACAGGCATGATAAGACGGTTTATAATTATACCTATACTCCCCAGGATAACACAGAAAATGAAACAAGGGTATGGAATGATAAAATGTACTACCGGGCCATCAGCAGGGATGAAATAAACAAAAATGAAAAACTAGTTAACAACCCAGGATTTTAAGCAGTTAGTTTAGCACATGTAAAAAATCTATCTCTATCTTGAGGTAGATTTTTTACTTATGACCCCATCCAGATGATCTTAAATAAAATAGTTCACTATACATTATTGTCGCTAAGTCTTTATTTGCTGTTTAGCTGTAATTCGCAATCAGTAAGCAAGGATAAAGCCGGGCAACAACTGTTTACTTTGTTGAGCCCGGAAGAAACCAATATCAGTTTTCAAAATACGCTTACCGAAGGACTTAATACAAACATCCTGGTGTACGAGTATTTTTATAATGGAGGCGGTGCGGCTGCCGGGGACTTCAATAGCGACGGATTAGTTGATATTTATTTCACGTCGAATATGAGTGACAATAAATTTTACCTGAATAAAGGAAATATGCAATTCCAGGATATTACACTGGCATCTCATGCCAGTGGAAGGCCCGGTCCATGGAAAACCGGTATCAATGCCGTTGATATTAATGCCGATGGCAGACTCGATCTGTATCTCTGTTATTCCGGTGCATTACCACCCGCAAAAAGAGCCAACCAGCTTTTTATCAATATCGGGAATGATAGCCAGGGTATTCCAATGTTTGATGAAAAGGCTGAAGCGTATGGCCTGGCCAGTACCGGTTTCAGCAATCAGTCTTATTTCCTGGATTATGATAAAGATGGCGACTTGGATATGCTGCTGCTTAACCATAACCCTAAAAATTTGCCCTTACTCAATGAAGAAGCCACTGGACAACTTC
>JANOCH010000641.1:0-3932 GCA_031412015.1 Chitinophagaceae bacterium | reverse complement strand
CGATTCCCTGCTTTTTTCATCATCAATGGATATACTCCTTTTGTATAACTGGACGTATAAATAAGACCGTGGGTCAATACAGCGAGGTAATACAATTCCTGCGCCGTAAGCGAATGAATAGAATGAAACCTTATGGCATCCGGCTCGTTGTGCAATCCGTTGATCGTATTTATAAAAACATCTTTGGCTTTTACCGTTAGTCTTTCCGTCAGTGATCTGAATTCGTAGGCGGTATCACCTTGGATGGCCCGTTGGGCGTAATCCAATTGAGTGCTTACCAGCAAACGATAATATTGCAAAGAATCGTCTTTGAGTGAATCAATCTGTGCAATGGTTATTTTGCCTTTTACTATATTATCTAAAAAAGGAAAGTACTGCTGACCACTCCTGCTTTGGGACATGCCGGCAATTGTTTTTACAAATTCATCGTCATTGATATTTCGGATGATGGTTCCCAATTTATTTCCTCCCTGTGCGAAAGAGTATAATTGCAATGGGTATTTCTTGGCCATTACTTTTACAAGACTATCAGCAAAAGGAACATCCGGGTTGTTTTTCAGGGTAAGAAAAGTTTCCGCGGGAAATAAAAGGCAATATTTCAAAATGAGCAGGTCCTGTGACGATTTGATTCCCGCATTCGTATCAAACGCGGAAGAACGCACAACAGGCACCGCAACCTGGTAATCCAGCAGGTTAATAAAACTATCGATAGCTATATTGTTCTTATCCAGCTCTATGCATTTTTCATACGCATCTACCACTATCGGTAGGCTTGCAGGGTCAAATAGCATTGATCTCCATCCGGATCTTAAATTTCTTAACAGGATCGGGAGGCCTTTGAGATAGTATAATTTTTTGTTGTGGGTTAGCGCCGTGTCTTTTTCGATCTTGTATTGCAATGAATCGATGCTTACCATTAAGGCGTCAAGAGCTTTCCTGTTTTTTTCAATAATTGTATCAAGGAAAAAATTTGCCGTACTGCTGTCAATAGATAGCGTGAGTTGTTGCTCTTTATCTATAATATCATGGGCAAGCTGCCGGTTCAATGGAATGACCAATGATTTTTCTATCACCGTGTCCCGTCGGATTCCAGCGCTGTCCTGGGCAATGACCCAAAGGGAAACCAGTTGCCAACTGATAAGCAGCGTAAGATATCTTGTAATAGCCATCATAAGGATCGAACTACAAATGTAGTCATCAGGATGCTAACTTCACACCCGGGAATCGTCGTCAATACCGGAATAAATCGAAATAGAAGGCAGGTAATGCGGAAAAGGAATAATTAATTGAAGTAATGTAGGAGTGATACGCCGGTAATTCCGTTCTGATGCCAGGGCATCATCAGCGTATTCATGGATTTATCGTTAAAAAACTTTCTTTTAATGGCCGGATATACCCAATAGGCGACTCTTGTGGAGAGGATACCAAAACCTGCACCCGGTAGTATATCCCTGAACCAATGCTTGTTGTTGTACATTCTTAAGACGCCTGTAGCAGAAGCGACCAGGTATCCACCAATACCATACCAGGGAGCTGATTCTTTATATTCCTGTCTTAAAAACCCGGCTGCAACAAAGGCAGTCGCCGTATGCCCTGATGGAAAAGCATTGGTGCCAAAGCCATCCGGTCGCTGAACCCGGGTTATCTTTTTTAAAGAGTGTACCGATAGCCCCATCATGGCATTGGAAAGCAAGTAGATCATAGTGCGGTCACTGAATTTTTTTTTTCCTTTGATACCCATGGCATTTAATCCATATACAGCAAGGGCTGGAGCATATTGTAAATAATCATCAATCCTTGTACGAAAAAATGGGTGATCCTCCCGGATCTCATTTTTTATTGAATTGTCAAAGGCGATAAGATGATCATTATTCAGCGCAATAAAGCCATAAGTGATCAGCGATAAAGGTATTTTCAGTGATCTTATCTTTTCCCTCCTGTCCCTGACCTTCTGCAACACATCTCTTACCGAAATTGGCCCATTGTTGTTGGAAACTAAACTGTCCATTTGTTGCGACGAAACGGTATTTATCCAAATGATCAGTGACAGGCATACTGCTTTTTTAATGGTTTGTTTTTTTTATCATTAAGGGTTGTCACGGGGATAGACAAACAAAACTGAATCGGATAATACCGCTGAGCCAAAAACTCCTATGGCGCCTGGTATTTTTGTATTGATGAAGACCGGTTCAACAAAAGGATTGTAGATCGCCTGCAACTGATCGTCCAGGTCTTTATAGAACTCCGCTGAGTTTTTATCCAGTGACTGGATAAAAACCCACCCTTCATCTCCTGTGTCGTATTCATAAGTGACTTCAATGGACATGGTTATTTTTTGCCCGTCACTGTTTTCATCGGTAAAAACAATGCGGCCGATATCTGTCACAGGAAACTTTTCATCAGGCCCCGATACACAGGTATTAACAAACATGTCGAGCACATGGGCATGATGTACCGAGGTATCAATTATCCTGTTCATTTGAAAACGATAATAATCTTTTGTGCCAGGACGGTCAGTAATTTTAATGATCACTCCATCATGCCCCCCATAAACATCAAAAAATTCCGGGGTGTATTCCATGGATTCTATAGCAACGGCCCGTTGGTTTATTGTTGTAGTGGCCGTGTATGTTTTTCCGTCCAAACTCACGTCCAGTGTATAGGTCTTTCCATATTCTGCAGCAATATTGCCGTAATAAAATAGTTCCCACCTGCAACGGAATTTATTAAATATTGAATCGGGTACCAGGGAATCCACTGTTGTACCACTCGAAATTTTTACTGTTGCGCCTCGTGCGAAAACTTCTTGTGGTGTAACTTTTGAGCTAAAAAATGGATGACTTTGGCTGATAAAAATCCGGGGTTTTTCACCCGGGTATAACATTCCCTCAATGAAAACTTTGCTGTGATGATCAAGTGGGAAATTGATCGTTATATCCTTTTTGCATCCGCTAAATGTTAGCGCAGTCAGAGTAATTTGTAAAATTATTTTGCAGTTCATCTTTTTAAAATTTAAAATTGTATGATACACTGGGAATGATGGGTAATAGTGATACTTGCCTGGCAGTTGGCTTAGTTGTAAGGGCATCGATTTCGAAATAAATGAAATAGGGATTCTGCCTGCTATAGGCATTGTAAACACCAAAGACCCATTCTCTTTCATAAGATTTCTTAAACAGTTTTCCCGTCTTTTTATGCGATGCCGAGAAATCTAGACGATGGTAGGAACGAAGACGGTAATTATTTCTTCCTTCATACACATAATAATTTCCTTCAAATATTGTCCCGGAATTGAGCGTGCTGATCCGCCCTCCGGGTACTGTCGAATTGGCGCCGGATGAATAGACAAGAACGGCGCTCAAGTTCCATCTTTTGGTAAGCTGGTAAGTTCCGGTTAGCGAGAAATTGTGGCGACGATCATATTTGAAAGGGAATTTTTTTCCAAAATTTAATTCGTTAAACCGTTGCGTGGTTTTGGAGATAGTATAAGAAATCCAGCCTGTCAGTTTCCCGGTATTTTTTTTCACAAAAAATTCGGCGCCATAGCTTTCTCCTTTGCCATATACAATCAGGCTGTCCAGATCAACATATATTTTCAGTTGTTTTCCTTCGCCAAACAAAACCTGGTTATCCATTTTCTTGTAATACAGTTCTACGCTGGTTTCAATGGCATTGTCTTTAAAATTTTGGAAATACCCTGCAGCATACTGTGTGGACGACTGTGGTTTTGTCTTATTGCTGGATGGTATCCAGATATCAGTGGGTAGCCCGGCAGTAGAGTTGGGAATCAGGTGAAGAAACTGGTTCATCCTTGTATAAGATGCTTTAATGGAAGCATCGGGGCCAATAGATAATTTTGTTGTGATACGAGGCTCAACAAAAGAATAAGTTTTGCCCGATGCTATAAAAACGGGAACCCTTATGCCATAATT
>JANOCH010000640.1:0-5620 GCA_031412015.1 Chitinophagaceae bacterium | reverse complement strand
CAATGAAATATCAGTGGATAGCCTGGTTGATATATTGAGCTATCATATTGCACAAGGAATGATCTTTTCATCTGACCTGGTTGAAGCACCACTTACTATGCTGGCCGGAGGCACCACTTCCATCAACCTTACCAATGGCGTTAAAAACGGACCAACGATTACCGGTACTGGAAATGGCGGAAATACCTCCAATATCATTACGCTGAATATCGTTTCCCGGAATGCCATCGTACACCAGGTAGATAGAGTCCTCATACCATAAAATAAGTCAATCCTGTTTTTTGAAAGCTGGAGTTATTCGTTCCAATGCTAAAAAGGGCTATTTTTTATCAAAAAAGGCCTAATTCTATTTGTTGTTAAACAAACTCACTCTCTCAATAATACGTTTCACTCCTTGTTATTTACAAATCACTCCCGGGTAGTTACAAAGGCGCAGTAGTTGATGTTTATAAGATTAAACAAAACAATCAACTATGCAATTTCAAAAATTTTTCAGCAAAACAAGCCTCCTCATCGCACTTAGCCTACCTATAGTGATCTCTTCCTGTGATAAAGATGATGATGATCCGGCTCCTGTTAATAACACCATCACTGACCTGGTGGTTGCCGACGCCAGCTTCAGTACCCTGGAAGCAGCAGTTTTAAAAGCAAATCTTGCAGCTACCCTTAGCGGAACGGGTCCTTTTACCGTATTTGCTCCGGATGACGCCGCTTTTGCAGCATCAGGTATTACGCCCGCTATCCTTAATACGCTGACCCAGGCGCAGGTGCAATCCATCTTACTGTATCATACACTTGGCTCAAAAGTATTGGCGGCCGATGTACCGGCAGGACCTAACGCAAAAGTGACAACGGCGGGTGGAGATTCAGTTTTCGTGACAAAAAACGCCAGCGGCGTTTATGTAAACGGAATCAAGGTAACCGCCGCTGACATCAGCGCTTCTAACGGTGTTATACATAAAATTGGCAGAGTATTGAATCCCCCGGCCGGAAACATTGTTGAAACAGCCGTTGCTGCGGGATTAGACTCCCTAGTGAAAGCAGTTACACGTGCTACTACCGCACCGGGCGGTGATCCAACCCTCGCAGGTACGCTGGGTTCAGCCACCCTGACTGTTTTTGCTCCAACCAATGCCGCGTTTACACAATTGCTAACGGCTTTATCCTTGACTAATATCAACGATATACCTGTTGCCACTTTGTTGGCAGTGTTAAGATACCATGTCGTGGGTGGTCGGGCTTTTTCTTCTGACCTGGCAAGTGGTTCGCTGGCCATGCTGGCGGGGGGTAATACCACTATTAACCTGAGCGACGGAACGGGCGGAGGTCCAACCATTAAAGGAAATGGTAATGGAACGGCCACTTCAAATATCACCGCAACGAACATAGTATGCCGGAATGGTGTTGTACACCTTGTAGACAGGGTGCTGCTGCCATAAATATTTAGGTCCGCTCCCCCTTGAAAGAGCATATCAGCCCCGCATGGGCGGGGCTGATTTTTAAACTAACCGGTTATGTTTGGTCATCGTTACAGGTATTGGTTTGTCATACTATTATCGCTGTATACTTTTTTCAATACAGTGTTGTGTAACGTCTATCATTATTTCCAGATTGAAATAGAATGGTATTATGCCCTCGGTACGATCTTCCTGGTAACGCTGCTCACCTGGGAAGGTAACCGGTTAATAGAACCCTTGTTTCGCAGAAAAGTGCCTCCCGCTAAAAACAAGATCCGGTTCCTGCTATCCTTTTTTATCGCAGGAAATATCATTGCGCTCGCCGCCGCATTCATTCCTGTTTGGCTGGTGGGTAATCTAATCCACGATTATACCTGGGGAAAAAACAGCAATCCTCTCAAACTGAATATCATCTATGCCAGCCTGGTGAATCTATTCTTTCACCTGCTCAATGCGATCTTCTTTTTCTTCCAGGAATACAAGAGACAATGGATGGAGGCGGAAGAATTAAGGCGTACGAGTGCACAGGCGCAGGTGCAATTGGTGAAAAGCCAGATCAACCCGCATTTTTTATTCAATAACCTGAACGTGCTGTCGGGTATGGTGATAAAAGATCACCCGGATGCCAATCATTTTATTGAAGAATTCTCAAAAGTGTACCGTTATATTTTAAACAACCAGGAAAAAGAACTCGTAGAACTCAAGTCAGAGCTTGATTTTATACAACCCTATATTTTCCTGTTGAACAAACGTTTTAATGAAGGCCTTGTGGTCGACATTGATATTCCGGATCATTACAAAAACTATTATGTGATACCCGTGGCTTTGCAGATGCTTATCGAAAATGCGATCAAACATAATATCGTTTCCCGCAACAAGCCTTTGCATATAGAGATACATGCGAATGGTAACCAGACCCTGGTAGTTAAGAACAACCTGCAATTGAGAAAAGAGGCGGAAAGTTCTACCCGCATCGGGTTACAAAATATTTGCAAGCGTTATGAACTAATAAGCGGCAGAGAAGTTATTATCAGCCAAACCGATAAAACATTTGAAGTAACACTTCCATTGCTAAATTTAAACCAGCCATTATGAAAGTAGCAATTGTTGAAGATGAAAAGCTGGCGGCCGAGCGATTAAAAATGATCTTGAAAGAATATGACCCTTCAGTAGAAGTAGTAGCCTGCCTGGAAAGTATTGATGATACCGTACAGTATTTGCGCAAGCATCAGCACCCCGATCTGTTATTACTGGATATTCATTTGTCTGACGGGCATTGCTTTGAAATATTTAAAGAAGTTCACTATAACAGGCCGGTCATTTTCACCACCGCATTTGATCAATATGCATTAGACGCTTTCAAAATGTTCAGTGTCGATTATATACTGAAACCGGTAACACTGGAAGCTATGGCGGCGGCTATGAACAAGCTCCGGTCTATGACGGCTTCCTTTACCGGAATAGATTTCCGGCAACTGGAGCCGCCGGGTCAACATAACAATTATAAGAAACGTTTTTTAGGTAAAGTGGGTCAGCGTCTTTTTTTTATTGAGGCTGCCGATATTTCCTATTTCCAGGCGGATAACAAGATCGTTCACTTAGTGGATAAGGAAGGAAACAGGTATGTGGTGGATCATACGATGGAAGGATTGGAATATATCCTTGATCCAAGAGAGTTTTTCAGGTTGAACCGACGCTTTATAGTTCGCATTAATGCTATTCAGCAGGTAAAACCCTACTACAACAATCGTCTGAAACTAGCGGTGAAAGGATGTAGTCAGCCGGAAGACATGGTGATCAGTCGTGACCGGGTAGCGGCATTCAAATTATGGGCAGAAGCATGATGAACCATGACGATCATTTCATGATTTTCTGATAGCTCTTATCATCTCACGTTTTCCCCAGGGGCCTTGTATTTTTGTCACTACAAAACCTGCAGCCTGCATGGCTTTTCGTACGATCGACTTACTGCAATAGGTAACAAGTATTCCGCCTGGCAGTAAAATTGAAAATAGTTTCCCAAATATTTCCGCTGTCCAGTGTTCCGGTTGGGCTGAAGGTGCAAAGGAGTCATAATAGATCACGTTGAAGCGTTGTTGGGTTGAGAAGTCAAAAAGGTTCACCTTTATTTTATTAAACGTAAAAAAAGGAGTAATGATGACATCCTTTTCCCATTCGCATTTATGTAAAAGTTGAAAGACCGATTCAAGATCTGCTCTCTTCAATTGCTCACAATAATTCAAAGATTTTATTTCCTCTACTTGCAAAGGGTATAGTTCAATAGCTGTGTAATGAACAGGCTGCTGCAATCGTTCTGCTTCAATCAGTGTAAGCAGGGCGTTTAGCCCGGTACCGAATCCCATTTCAAAAATATAAATGACCGGCAAGTTTTGTGAATCCAAAATATATTTCAACCCGGCTTTAATAAATACATGTAAAGACTCCTGAATGGCGCCATGATGCGAATGGTAGGTAACCTTCATTTCCGGGATGGAAACAGTATGTGAACCATCCTTGGTAATAATCAGTTGCCGTTCCTTATATACCATACTTCAAAAGTATGGCATACCTTCATTCCATGCATTATATCGAACATCTTTCAAAGGATAAAAAAATGAAGAAATTGGTGGAAAATGGTGAGTACTACCAAATAAAAAAAAGAAAAAATATCTGTACTTATCTCTGCGCTTCCATTATGAGCCAGCAGCTATCGACCAAAGTAGCCGATGTCATCTATAAACGTTTTCTTGCTTTATATGGCGGTAAAGAACCTGCTCCGCAGCAAATAATCGACACGCCGTTTGACACATTAAGGGGTATCGGGTTGTCCAATGCCAAAGTGGGTTATGTAAAAAATGTAGCGAGTTTGAAATAGCATTTGGCATGGATCATAAAAGACTGCAGAAGATGGAGAATGAAGAAGTGATCATTTACCTGACGCAGATAAAAGGGGTAGGCCGGTGGACGGTAGAGATGTTGCTGATGTTCGCCCTTGGCCGCGAAGATATTTTCGCGATTGATGACCTCGGCATTCAGAATGCAATGATCAAATTATATAAACTGAACAGGGAGGATAAAAAGAAATTCAGGGAAGACCTTTTACGTATATCTAAAAAATGGTCTCCGTACAGGACTTATGCCTGTAAACATTTGTGGAGCTGGAAGGATAATGGACCCGTGATCAAGGTAAAAAAAGCTAATTCATCCAATAAATAATAATGGCGAGGAAAGATTAGAGAGAACTTTGAGAAAAAACAATGCAGTCAAAATTAATGCAATGATCAGCATATTTTTCCCATGTCCTCTTGTCCTTGTGTCATATACAAATACTTTGCGCCCATCGGGCAATGTCTTTTTTAAATTCAAAACAAGTAAGGCGAAACCGATTCCAAAAAAAGCAAACAAGGAAAAAAAATACCCCAGGAAAATAAACACCGCATTTTCTCTTTCTGGTTTCTCCAGGTTTTTTATCCTGCTTAATTTCTTTTCGGCGACCTCCTTGTCGGTGATGGCAACTCCGCGGTCACGTAATATTTTTTTTGAAATGACAATATCCTGGTTATTCCATTCATCAGGTTTATCAATTATTTCGAGCAACTCATTATCGGTAAATGAATGCAAATAATAATCTTCTCCGATTTCGGAAAGGTGTTGATCAATATGACGGTCAAGAATTTCGTTGGCTTTACTGAATTCATACCCTTTAATTTTGACATGAAATTCCGGATCATAATTTATACCAACATATACCTTATCCAGGATTGGTCTGTGCTTCACCATGGAACAATCAATTCCCTTTTCTTTAAAAAATTTCATTAAAGAAATAGCTTCCTCTTCTGTATAGAAGGATCTGAATACAAGAAATTCATCGGGCATATTTGCGAAAGAATAAGTTCATTAAATAATAATTTTCTGAAATCGCTTCAACCATTTCTCTTCCACCGTGGCTCCCAATCCCGCTACCTCCGGCACTTTCACCACCCCCTTTTTTTCATATACAATACCACCGCTGACGGGATCTTCACTAAACATAAGGGCCGTGTCAAAATCAAAATGTTCGATCATCGGGCTGCACAAAGAAAAATGAGCGAAAGCCGTCATGGCCAGCCTTGACTCCAGCATAGCGCCAACCTGCAAGTGAATAGAAGCCTGTTCAGCGAGCT